>JBCCQL010000042.1:0-13097 GCA_039024355.1 Planctomycetota bacterium | reverse complement strand
GCCCGGCCCCCCCGGTCCCGGGGGGGGGGCCGGCGGGGGGGTGGGGGGGGGTGACACGGCCGGTCGCCCGGTCACACGCGGCGGGGGCTGGCGAGGCGTTCGCTTCGTCCACAGCGTGGTATCGACCGCCCAGGGGGCCCGGAGCACCGAATCGAAACCCTCGCCCTAGATTTCCTGACCGGAAGAGTCGCCCTGTGACGGACCTGCCGGCTGGCGGGCGTAGCGCGGCTGTGACCGGCGCCGCCAGAGCAGATTCGTCGTTGGTGCGGGCGCTCGACTTGCGGCCGCAGGCGTCCGCCACGCCGAGGCGCCTACACCATCTCCGAATCGGCTCTAGTTGGCGCCGGCGGCGAGGGCCCCGCCCGCGGGCGTGCCGTCCGCGGTGGGGGCGTGCTCCGTGGCGGCCGGATCGGCCAGGGCGGACCGCATACGCGTGGCGGCCTCGATCATCGCCTGCTCTTCCTTGCGGCGCTGCGTGAGGTCCCGCAGCGAGTGCCACCAGCGGTCGGTGCGGCGGAACGCGTCGGCCACCGCGTCGATGAGCGGCTGCGGGTCGTCGACCGGCTTGAACAGGCAGGCCTCGGCGCCGTTGCGCATGGTCTCCAGCACGGTGGTGACGTTGACCAGGCCCGTCAGCATGATCACCTGCACGCCGCCGTCGAACGCCTTGATCTCCGACAGCAGGTGCATGCCCGACTTGTGGGGCATGTCGATGTCTAGCAGCACCACGCGGTACTGCCCCGCGATGAGGGCGTCCATCGCCTCGAGCGGCGAGTGGATCGACTCGACGCGGTAGCCGGCCTCGCCCAGGCGGGCGGCGATCAGGCGTATCACAGACGGGTCGTCGTCGACGTGCAGAATCGCGCGTTGGTTGGTGAACACCGGTGCTGCCCCACAGGTATGCGTCTAAAAGGACCGAGCATCAGCGCGGCGCACGCGGCCACGCGACTTCCTAGCAGCAGCCCGCGGAGGGCTGCGGGTTGGTTAGCAATTGGCGCCGCGCCCGGGTGTAGCAAGCGGTGGGCAGCGGCCTTGGGGCACAGAAAAATCAGTCGAGAACCGGGCATGGTCAAACTCGGATTCCCACACCGCGGGCAGCCGCAAGGCATGGGCAGCAGGTCGTCATTCCAGCGGGCATAGGATTTTCACCCCGCATCACTCCGCGGAGCGCCCTACGGTTGTCGCAGACGCCGGGCATAACGCTGCCGCTGTGCCTACAGCGATTTTTGAGTTGGTGTAACCCGACACCCGACGAGCCGCCGCCATGACCCAGATCACCGTCACCGAGCCCGACCCGGCTTTCCAGAAGCTCATCGAGCTGTTCCTTGTCGAGCTCGGCGCCCGCGCCGAGGCGTTCCGCCGGGCATCGATGACGGGCGACCGTGTGATGCTCCGCTCGCTGGCGCACCAGCTGAAGGGCTCCGCCGGCGGCTACGGGCACGTGGAGCTGGGCGTGCTGGCCGGCATCGTCCAGCAGGACTGCTTGGACAACGTGAGCCACGCCAAGCTCAAGCAGTCGGTCGACGCGCTGATCCACGCGTGCGAAGAGGCCTCGTCGGCAGAAATCGTCTTCGCCGCCGAAGGCGTTTGAGGGTTGAGCCCGAGGGGCGGCCAACACCGCCTCACGCGCCACTCGGATCCCCGTCAGTCGGCGACCCATCAACGGGCGACGCATCGCCGCCGATGCGGTCTTTCCCCACGAACCGGCGTAGCGCCTCGGGGATGACGATCGACCCGTCGGCCTGCTGGCCGTTTTCCACGATGGCGATCAACGCCCGGCTGCACGCCACGGCGGTGCCGTTCAGTGTGTGGACGAAGTGCGTGCCCTTCTCGCCGCGTTTCTTGTAGCGGATGTCCAGGCGGCGGCTCTGGTAGTCGGTGCAGTTCGAGGCGCTGGTCACCTCGCCGTACTCGCCGTGGTCGCCGCGGCCGGGCATCCAGGCTTCGAGGTCGTACTTGCGGAAGGCGGGCCCGCCCAGGTCGCCGGTGGCGATGTCTAGCACGCGGTACGGGATGCCCAGGCCGTCGAAGATGGCGCACTCCAGCTCGCAGAACTCTTCGTGCAGGGCCTCGCTCTGCTCCGGCGTGGCGAAGGCGAACATCTCGACCTTGGTGAACTGGTGCACGCGGTACAGGCCGCGCGACGCCCGGCCGGCGGCGCCCGCCTCGGTGCGGAAGCAGTGGCTGATGCCGCACAGCTTGAGTGGCAGCTCGGCCTCGTCCAGCACCTGCCCGGCCAGCATGCCGCCCAGCGTGATCTCGGCGGTCGCCACCAGGTTGAGGTCGGAGTTTTCGACGCTGTAGATTTGCGTCTCCGGCCCACGGGGGATGAAGCCGACGCCGGCCAGCACGTCGCCCCGCGCCAGGTCGGGCGTCACCGTGGGCGTGAAGCCCCGGGCGCTCAGCAGCTCGATGGCGTACTGCTGCAGGGCGAGCTCCAGCAGCACGGCCTCGTTGCGGAGGAAGTAGAAGCCGTGCCCCGCGACCCGCGCCGCGGCCTCGAAGTCGACCAGGTCGTGCTGCGTGGCTAGCTCCACGTGGTCGAGCACCGGGAACGCCATCTGCCGCACCTGGGCCTTGCCCTTGCGGAGCTCTCGGCTGGCGTCCTCGCCGCCGCGTGGCGAGTCGGCGTGCGTCAGGTTCGGCAGGCTGCGGTGGATCACGTTCGCCTCGACGCCGATCTGCTCTACCTCACGCTGCTTGGCGTCCTTGGCCTCGCGGAGGCGGCGGCCCTCCGCCTTGCGGGAGTCGCGCTCGGCGTCGTCCTTCGCCCGGCCGATAGACTTGCTGACCTCGTTCGCCTGCCGGGCCAGCTGCTCGGCCTCTTGCTGGAGCGTCTTGCGCTGCAGCTCCAGCTGGACGAACCGCGGGATATCCGCCTTCACGCCGCGGTCGGCGCAGTTCTGCTGCACCAGGTCGGCGTGCTCCAGGATGTACCGTTTGTCGAGCATGCCCGGTTGCGCCTGAGGGACCTGCGTTGCGGGGGACCTGCGTTGCGGGGACGTCCGTTGCGAGAACCAGTGGCCGTGGTGGTGGGTGCGGTCGATCGGGCGGTCAGGCGCCGCGGCCGACCTTGGCCAGTTCGGCCCACAGGCGCCGGCTCGAGGCGATGCCGCGGTGGAAGTCGGCCAGGTTGAACTTCTCGTTAGGGCTGTGGGCGTTGTCGTCGTCGCGGCCCCAGCCCAGCAGCAGCACGTCGGCGCCCAGCTGCTGGGCGAACGTGTTGACGATCGGTATCGAGCCGCCCTCGCGGATCATCACCGGGCGCCGGCCGAACCCGTGCTCGATCGCCGCCGCGGCGGCCGCCATGTACGGGCTGTCCAGCGGGAACACGACGCCCGGCGCCCCGTGAAAGTCGATCAGCTCCATCCGGATGCCCGGCGGGACCAGCGGCTCGAGCAGCTCGCGCAGGCCGGCGGTAACCTTGGCCGGGTCTTGGTTGGGGACTAGGCGGAAGCTCACTTTGGCTCCTGCGCGGGCGGGCAGCACGGTCTTGGCGCCCTCGCCCTGGTAGCCGCTCCACAGGCCGTTGATGTCGCACGTGGGGCGGGCCCAACGCCGCTCGAGCGTGGTGTAGCCCGCCTCGCCCGTCGCGCCATCCACGCCTAGCTGCCGGCAGAACGCCGCCTCGTCGAAGTCGAGCCCGGCGAACTCTTCCCGCTCCCGTTCGGTAAGCGGCGTCACGTCGTCGTAGAAGCCGGGCACCTGGACCTGACCTTCGTCGTTGACCAGCGCGGCGAGCATCTTCGCCAACGCGTTGGCCGGGTTGGTCACGCCGCCGCCGAAGCTGCCGGAGTGCAGGTCCTGCGACGGGCCCGTCAGCCGGATCTCGTAGTAGGCGATGCCCCGCAGGCCGTAGGTGATCGCCGGCACGCCGGGGGCGAACTGGCTGCTGTCGCTCACGACGACCACGTCGCACGCCAGTTTGTCTTGGTTGGCGGCGACAAACGGCTCGAGGTTCTCGCTGCCGACCTCTTCTTCGCCCTCGATCAAGAACTTCACCTGCAGCGGCAGGGCGCCGTCGGCCTCGAGCGCAGCGGCCACGCTCTCGACGTGGGTAAGCATCTGGCCTTTGTCGTCCGTCGCGCCGCGGGCGTAGACGTTGCCGTCGCGGATGGTGGGCTCGAACGCCGGCGTGAGCCATTCGTCCAGCGGGTCGGGCGGCTGCACGTCGTAGTGGCCGTAGACCAACGCGACGGGGGCGCCCGGCACGGGCGGGGACTCGGCGTAGATCAGCGGGAAGCCGGGCGTGGCGATCTTCTCGACCGTTAGCCCCATCGTTCGCAGCCGCTCAGCGACCCAGTCTGCCGCCCGGGCGACGTCCGCGGCGTGCGCAGAGTCGGCGCTGACGCTAGCGATCCGCAGCAGCTCCATCAGCCGGTCTTGCTGGGCCTGCTGCTGGGCGTCGAGCGTGGCGGGTGGGTTTGGCTGGGCGGTCTCGGGCATGGTGCTTGGCGGTCGGCCGCCCGGGGTTTCGCAGCGGTATCGGACCGTAGCCGGCGGCTCGTCCGCAAAGCCAACGCGGGAGCCCACGACGCGCGGCGAGCGCTTCTCAGCCGCGTGCGGCACAATATACTGCGACGCTGCGGTGCTCACCACCGCCGCGTTCGTTGCCGCCGGGCAACGCGAGAAAGCCCAAACTCTGCTCGACCCGAGACGATCGGTAACCCCCATGCCCAAGCACGACGAGCACGCCGCCGGCTTCCGCAGCGAGGAGTGGAGCGGGGAGTCAGCCGACAACGACGCCCCCGAACCGGGCGGCGCCACGGTTGCCCCAGAGCGGCAGGCGGAGCTCGACCGGCCGCCGCAGGGCATCCCTCGGTACAACGTGCTGCTGTGGGACTCCGACGACCACACGTTCCAGTACGTCGAGAAGATGCTGCGCGAGCTCTTCGGCCACACCCAAGAGCAGTGCCACAAGATCGCCGAGAACGTCGATGCCGACGGCCGTGCCGTGGTGATCACCACCACCAAGGAGCACGCGGAGCTAAAGAAAGACCAGATCCACGCCTACGGCAAAGACCACATCGAGGCGAGCAAGGGCAGCATGTGGGCGACGATCGAGTCCGCCGACTGACCCGTGGCAAACCCAGGCCGCCCGCGCCTCACGATTGCGGGGCCGCCGGCGAAGCCTCATTGCCGCGGCGGGGCTTCAGCCACCAGACGGTTGGCACGACCACGGCGCCGGCCACCAGCAGCCACGGCGCCAGGCGGACGCCCAGCAGGACGCAGCCGGCGCCAACTTCTTGGAGCCCGCCGAGCGACCCGCTCCACGCCGCGGCGATCTGCCGGCCGAAGCCCGGCGCCTCGGGCGGCGTGTAGTCTTGCTCCTCACGGGCGTTGAGTGTCACGGTGGTCAGCGACGTCTGGTTCACCAGGTACCGGCGGCGGCCCTGCATCTGCTCGATCTCTCCCCGCACGCGCGACAGCTCCCGCTCGACCTCGATCAGGTCTTTGACGCCGTCGGTCCGCTCCTCCACGAGCTTGAGCAGCCGGGCCTCGAACTTCTGCTTGGCCGCCAGGCGAGCCTCGAGGTCGACAAACTCGGCCGTCACGTCCTGCCCCGATTGCTCCCGCCGCTCGGGCACGCCCAGCGTCGACACGGCGGCCAGAAACGCCTCGAACCGATCGACCGGCACGCGGGCTACCCAGCGGCCGGAGCGGTTGTCGCCCGTGTTGCGTGAGAGCTGCAGGTTGGCGAGGTAGCCGCCGTGCTCGGCGATCAACCGAGCGACGTCGCCCTCCATGGGCGAGAAGTCCTCGACGACCAGATCAACCCGCGCTTGGTAGATGATCTTCCGCGCCGCCGCGGCGGCCGGCTCGGCTGCCGCCGAACCGTCTGCCGGTGGGCTGGATAAGCTTTCTGCTACGCCATCATCGCTCGCAAACCGCGCGAGCCGACCGGCATCCACCGGCGCCGCGCTGGCGGGTTTGTCGGACACGTCGTAAGCGTAAGACGGAGCGCGTGCCGACTCGCGTGCCGCCTGTCCGCAGCCCACGGCGAGCACCAACAACGCGGCCGCTAAGCAGAACGCGTTGCCGTAAGACAAGCATCGCATGATCACCTCCGAGAAACGCCTAGAGTTGCCAGCCCGCGCCGATTGTAGACGCAGCCACACGCCTGTTTGTTCCGCTCCGATAGCATTTTTTCACCCAGCTGGGTACTGGCGGCAGTACTCGTACAACGCCATGGCCGTGGCGGTGGCCACGTTGTAGCTGTGCGGCAGGCCCCAGACCGGGATCTCGACCGTCGCGTCCAGCTCCGCCAGCACGTCGGCGGCCAGTCCTTCGCGCTCGCCGCCTATCACCAGGGCGGTGCGTCGCACAAACGCGTAGCTGTGCAGCGTCTGTGAGCCGGTCGTCTGCTCGAGGCCGACCAGCTGGTAGCCCTCGCCCCGCAGCCGCTTGAGCACGGGGGCCAGCGAGCGGTGCGTTTCGAGCTGCAGCGTCTGCGCGGCGTCGCGGGCGATCTTGGGGTCCAGCTTCGCCCGGCCCGCGGCGATCAGCCGCGTCACGCCGCAGCAGCCCGCCGCACGCGCGATCCGCGACAGGTTCACGCCGCTCCGCAGGGGCGAGCACACCAGCACCAGCTCACGCGGCTGCAAGAGCTGGCTGGGCGGGCGGTGGCGGACGTGTTCGAAGGGCAACGGCGGGCCGGCGGTTACGGGCGGTCGGCGGCGGGGTTCGGAGACGCTGGGGCTGCCGCCAAGTCTCTCGCCGGCGGGGCCAGTCCGCTAGCCGTGCAGCAGCTTGGCCCACGCCTCCGGCCCGGGTATGGTGAGGCCGACAGGCGACCGCTACCCTCCCCGCCCGCAGCCTATGTCTTCCCGCCTCATCGCCCCCTTTGCCCTGCTCGGCGCAGCGCTGCTGGCCGTCGGCTGGTCTATCCGCGAGGGGCAGCTGCCGCCGGCGGACTTTACGTTCAACAACGGCACCGAGGTCAAGTCGTTCGACCCCGCGGTGCTCATCGACAACGCGTCGGGCCGCATCGCCTGGGCGTTGTACGAGGGGCTGGTGCGGCTGAGCCCCGAGGACCGCACCGCCATGCCCGGCATGGCCGATTCGTGGGAGATCTCCGACGACGGCCGCACGTACACCTTCAACCTGCGGCCCGGTGCGGTGTGGAGCAACGGCGACCCGGTCGTCGCCCAAGACTTCGTCTACAGCATGCGGCGGTTCCTCGATCCGCAGACGCAGTGCGAGTACGCGTATCAGGCGTGGTACCTCAAGAACGCCCGCAAATACAGCCGGGCGATGCGGGGCCTCGAGCCGGGCGACCCCGTAGAGGTCGAGCTGCACACGCCGCCGAAGGGCGCGTCACCATTCGCCCGCGGCGAGCTGGTCTACGGCAAGCTGCTGCGAGTCGAAGAAGACCCTTCCGCCACGCCCAACGAGCTAGCCGACGACGACAAATACACCGAGTTCCGCACGTTCGTCATAAAGCCCGAAGCCGCAAAGCCCGAAACCGAAAAGCCCGGGGCGGAAGGCGAAGAACCGGGCGACGGCGGCGAACAATCCGCCGGGGGCGAGCTCCGCTTCCGCGTCAACGCAGACGAGGGCGCCACGTTCGCCGACGCCCGGGTGTGCAAGCAGGTGCTGCTGGACTTCCGCGAGGTGGGCATCCGCGCCGTCGATGAGCGGACGGTCGAGACCGTGCTGCAAGACCCCACGCCGTACTGGCTGGAGCTGCTGGGCTTCTACCCGCTCTCGCCGGTCAACCAGCGGTGCATCGAAGAGCACGGCCCGAAGGAGTGGGTGAAGCCCGAGAACCTGGTGACCAACGGCGCCTACCGCGTCGAGTTCCACCGGCTGCGGGACCGGATCCGGCTGAAGAAGAACCCGCTGTACTGGGACGCCCAGAACGTAGCGATCGAGACCATCGACGCCATGGCCGTCGAGTCGCAAGAGACGGCGTTCAAGCTCTACGAGACGGGGCAGATCGACTGGTGCGAGAAGACGCCCGCCCTGATCGCCAAGGAGCTGCTCAAGGCGGACCCGCCGCGGCGGGACCTGAACCCGGCGCCGTACCTGGCGACCTACTTCTACGCGTTCAACACGGACCGCAAGCCGTTTGACGACCCGCGGGTGCGGCGTGCCCTGGCGCTAGCGATCGACCGGCAAGAGATCATCAGCGTGGCGGGCGCCGGCGAGGAGCCGGCGCTGTCGCTCTCGCCGCCCGGCCTGCCGGGCTACACGGCGCCCCGGTGCCCGCCGGCCGACCCCGCGCGTGCCCGCGAGCTGCTGGCCGAGGCCGGCTTCCCCGGCGGCGTCGGCTTCCCGAAGATCGAGATCCTCTACAACAACAACGAGGGGCACGCCACGGTCGCCGAGATGGTGCGCAAGCAGTGGCGGCGGAACCTGCAGATAAACGTCGCGGCCGGCAACCAAGAGTTCACCACGGTCCTCAAGAACCAGCGCGAACAGAACTACGACGTCACCCGCCGCGGCTGGATCGGCGACTACATGGACCCCAACACGTTCCTCGACATGTTCGTCACCGGCGGCGAGAACAACCAAACCGGTTGGAGCAACGCCGAGTACGACCGCCTGATCCGCGGCGCCGCCAAGGAGCCAGACACCAAGAAGCGGCTGGATATGCTCCGCCGGGCCGAAGAGGTCTTGATGGACGAGCTGCCCATCATGCCGATCTACTACTACGTGTCCCGCAACCTGGTGCGGCCAACGGTGCACGGCTTCTACAACAACACGCAGGACTCCCACCCGCTGTGGGCCCTGCGGATCGAAGACGACGCGTCGCTGCCAAACGACTACTTCCCGGCGGCGGCTGAATCGCCCCAGGCGGAGCCGGCTGCAGCGGACGAAGCCGAAGCAGCGGCGGCCCAAGCGGGGGCGGCGCCGTGATCACCTTCATCGTCCGGCGGCTGATCTGGATGGTGGTCACCCTGTGGGTGGTGTTCACCATCTCATTCTTCTTGATGCGGTTCGCCCCCGGCGGGCCGTACATGTCGGAAAAGGTGCTGCCGCCCGAGATCGAGGCCCAGCGCAAACGCGAGTACCACCTCGACAAGCCGCTGCCCGTGCAGTACTGGCTGCGGATCAAGCAGCTGGCGTCGGGCGACCTGGGCAGATCGACCAAGACCGACGTCCGCGTCTCCCGCCTCATCGGCGAGGGGCTGCCGGTGTCGCTCGCCATGGGCCTGTTGGCGTTGACCATCGCCTTCGTCGTTGGCATGCCCGCGGGCATCTTGTCGGCCGTGTTCCGCGGCTCGGGCGTCGACCTCTCGATGATGTCGGTGGCGACGGTCGGCATCGCGCTGCCCAACTTCGTGGTGGCCGGCTTCGCCATCATCTTGTTCGTGTTCACCATCCCGCTGCTGCCGGCCGGCGGCTGGGGCACGCTGGAGCAGCTTGTTCTGCCGGCGATGTGCCTCGGCCTGCCCTATGCGGCGTACGTGGCGCGGATCGCCCGCACGGGCATGCTGGACGTGCTGTCGCAGGACCACATCCGCACGGCCCAGGCCAAGGGCCTGGCCCCCGCCACGGTGGTGCTGCGGCACGCCCTGCCGACGGCCCTGCTGCCGGTGGTCTCGTTCTTGGGGCCGGCCGTGGCCGGCATCTTGACCGGCTCGCCGGTGGTGGAGCAGATCTTCGCCATCCCCGGCCTGGGCTGGCACTTTGTGCAGTCGGCCTCGAACCGCGACTACCCTGTCGCCATGGGCATGGTGCTGCTGTACACCGCCCTGCTCTACACGATGAACCTGCTGGTCGACCTCAGCTACGGCGTCCTCGACCCCCGCGTGGAGTGGAAGTGATGTCCGGCGAAGACGGCAGCCCAGAAGCATCCGCCCCGCGCAGGCCCGAAGCGGCAAGCGGTGCGGCGGCCACGCAGCAGCAGAGCCTCTCGCTCACGCAGGACGCCTGGCGGCGGTTCCGCAGGCGGCGGTCGTCGGTCATCGCCATGTCGACGCTGGCCGCCGTGGTGGTGTTGTCCGTGCTGACACCGCTGCTGCCGCTCCAGCCGCCCGACCGCGACCAGACCAAGCAGAAGTTTGCCCCGCCGACGGCCAGCCCGCTATGGCTAGAGACCTTCGAGCTAGACTTGGAGCAGATCGACAAGCTTGCCGCCCAGCTGCCCGAGAAGCGCGAAGCCCAGCGGGCCGCGGCCGCCGCCTTGGCCCAGACGCGGCGTGAAAAGACCGCCGTGCTAGAGTCCGACGCCGCCGACAAAGCCGCCAAGGACGCCGCAGAAGAGGCCATCAACGACGCCTTCCGCGCGTCGTCGCAGGCCCGTGCGGCAGTCAGCAACCTGGTGCAGAGCGCCTACGCCGACGCCGGCTTCCCCAAGCTGGGCCCCGTCGCGCGGTGGATGGTGCGCACCCGTTACGCGGTCTTCGGCGGCTACGAGCTCAACTCGCTGTGCGGGCGTGACAAGCTGGGCCGCGACATCCTGAGCCGCATCTTCTGGGGCTCGCGGATCTCGCTGATCGTGGGCGTCGTGGCGACGCTGGTCTCGCTCGTCATCGGCGTGACCTACGGCGCCGTGAGCGGCTACGCGGGCGGCTGGATCGACAACCTGATGATGCGCATCGTCGACGTGCTGTACAGCATCCCGTTCATCTTTGTGGTCATCTTCCTGATCTCGGTGCTGACCGAAGACGAGGTCAGGGAGGTGCTCGAGCAGTACGGCGTCGACCGCATCACGGTGTTCTACCTGGTGGTCGGCGCCATCTACTGGCTGACCATGGCCCGCGTGGTGCGTGGGCAGGTGCTGTCGCTCAAGAACGAGCTGTTTGTCGAGGCGGCCCTGTCGATGGGCGTCAGCCAGCGGGGCATCATCTTCCGCCACATCGTGCCCAACCTGTTCAGCATCGTGATCGTGTACCTGACGCTGACCATCCCGCGGGTGATCCTGTTCGAGGCGTTCTTGTCGTTCCTGGGCCTGGGCGTCGAGGCGCCCGACGTCTCGTGGGGGCTGCTCGCCGACCAGGGCATCAAAGTCATCACTCCCGTGAAGATCTACTGGTGGCTGATCCTGTTCCCCAGCGTGGCGATCGGCGTCACGCTGTTCGCCCTGAACTTCTTGGGCGACGGCCTGCGCGACGCATTCGACCCCAAGCTGAAGAACCAGTAGCCGCCGGCCGCCCGCGCCGTAGCGGAGAGCGATGCAGCGCGGCTACTCCTTGCCCAGCAGCTCCAGGGCGATGCCGCACATGGCCGGGATGCTGACGGCCAGCGTCTCCTCGGCGTCGGGGTAGTAGCGTGGCGAGTGCAGCGACGGCGCCTGCCCGTCGCGGTTGAGGCGCGCCAGCCTCACGGCGTTCACCGAGCCCAGCTTGAGCATGGCGATGGGCACGCCGGCCTGGCCGTAGCGGCTGAAGTCTTCGCCGCCCATCGACGGGAGCGACTCCTCGACGTTCGCCTCGCCCAGCTGCCGCTTCAGCACGCCGGCCGCGGTGAGCGTCAGCCGGGGGTCATTGAACTGGGACGGCGTGCCCTCGCTGTTGTCGACCGTCGGGGCCGGGGCGCCGGCGCCGGCGGCCGCCGCGTTCGCCTTGCGGGCGATGGCCTCCCACAGCTGCCGGCGCACCGCCGGCGAGTAGCTCCGCACCGTCAGCTGCAGCCGGCAGTCGTCGCCGATGATGTTGTGCTTCGACCCGCCGTGGATCGACCCGACGGTGACCACCGCCGGCTCGATGGGCTTCACCTCGCGGGCGACGATGCTCTGCAGGTCCACCACCAGCCGGGCGGCGATCACGATGGGGTCGATCGTCGTCTCCGGGTAGGCGCCGTGGCCGCCGCGGCCGCGGATGTGGATGTCCACGCTGTCGACGTTCGCCTGCGAGTAGCCGACGCGGTAGCCCACCTTGCCCGCCTCCAGGTCGGCCGCCACGTGGAACGCCACGGCGAAGTCCGGCCGGGCGAAGCGGGTGAACAGCCCGTCTTCCAGCATCGCCTTGGCGCCGGCGCCACGCTCCTCGGCGGGCTGGCCGATGAGCATCAGCGTGCCGGACCAGCGGTCGCGGTTGGCGGCCAGGTAGCGGGCCACGCCCACCAGGTTGGCCATGTGGATGTCGTGCCCGCAGGCGTGCATCACCCCGACCGTGGCGCCCCGCTTGTCGGTGGTGCGGACCTTCGACGCGTAGGCAACGCCGGTCTCTTCCACCACGGGCAGGCCGTCCAGGTCGCAGCGGAGCATCAGCGTCTTGCCGGGGCCGTTCTCCAGCATGGCCACAACGCCGTGTCCGCCGACGCCGGTGGTGACCGTGTAGCCGGCGGCCCGCCACTCGGCGGCCATGCGGGCGGCGGTCTGTGCTTCTTCGAACGACAGCTCCGGAGCCCGGTGCAGGTCGCGGTAGACCTCGACGACGCTGGGCAGATTCGCGTCGAGCCACGCAAGCGGCCCTTCGCCGTGGGCCACGCAGCAGAGCAGGCCAACCCAGATCGGCAGAGCAAGACGGACGGGCATACGCATGGGCGGCCTGGGTGCAAGACCTGGGTGGCAGAAGACATCGCGGCGCCGCCGACACGACCGGCTACCGGCGCCGCTTACGCTTGCCGCAGTATACGCCGCCGCAGGCCGCGGGCCGCTACAGCGCAGCCGTGTTCGAGAAGGCCCGCGAATGACACGGGTACGCGCGAATCTCTGCTTTGATATCCGCCACGGCGAGACTCGCAAAGCCAGCTCCGAGTCTCGCGTACCGCATTCGCGCGTATCCGCGTCATTCGCGGGCAACACCAACTTGCGAAGGTGCGGCCGGCCTATTGTGCCCGCACTAGGCGGGCGACCTGTGGCAGGATCGCTCGCATGGCACGCGAGCGGTGGCTCAGGGCCCGCTTCACCGCCGGGCCCATCTGGCCGAAGGTGCGGTGGTACTCGCGGACCTCGAACAGCGGGTCGTAGCCGAAGCCGCCCCCGCCGCGCGGCTCGGCGCCAATCCGCCCGCGGCACTCGCCCGCCGCCTCGGCCCGGACCTCGCCGCTGGCGTCGCACAGCGTGACGTGGCAGACGTAGCGGGCGCCCCGCTTCGGCTCGGGGACGCCCGACAACCGCTCGAGCACCAAGCGGTTGTTGGCGTCGTTGTCCCGCTCGGGCCCGGCAAAGTGTGCCGAGTCGACGCCCGGCTGGCCGCCGAGCG
>JBCCQL010000041.1:0-13181 GCA_039024355.1 Planctomycetota bacterium | reverse complement strand
CCTGACGCTCGGTGGCGACGCGTCGATGCGTCGGGGAAACGGGCCTTTCGTGCCCGTGTGCGTTACTGCGGCGGGCGGGCGAAGTCGAACGGCTCGGCCGCCCACTCGGCGATCTGCTCGGCGGCGATCGCCTTCACGTGGCCGTCGGCGTATAAGTAGTTCGACGTCGTCCCGGCGTGGCGGCCAATGCTGATCTCTCGCTCAATCGCCGCCATCCGCCGCTCGGCCGTGGGGTACTTGATAGAGAACCACTCGTCGCAGTGGACGTGATCGAAGTTGATGTCGATCGCCAGGTTGTCGGCGGTCTCCATCAAGACGATCGTTTTGCTCGTCGCGGGCAGCTTGTACAGGCTGGAAAAATAGTCTTCCTTTTGCCCGAAGCTCGTGAGCTCGGTGTAGGGCCTCAGGTAGGCGTTGAACGCATAGCTGGTGAAGGTGTCGGTGGTCGCCGCCGCGGTCCTCCGCTCCTTCCACTTCTGGTCCTCCGGGCAGGCGCGGATCGAATCGACCTCTTCGGTGTAGGGGTCGAGTGCGAAGATCCACGAGTCGATCTTCCGGGCGCCCCCGTGCCAGATGCCGGGGAACTTGCCCTTGTTGACATCGGCGAACTGGTGGATCGCCAGGCCGAACTGCCGCAAGTGGTTCGAGCACTGCATCCGCCGCGATGACGCCCTCACCGATTGCACCGCCGGCAAGAGCAGTGCAATCAAGACGCCGATGATGGCGATCACCACCAGCAGCTCAACGAGGGTAAAAGCCTTACGCGAGGGCATCGAGAACCGAGATTCGGCTGCGGCAGACACACAGCCCGGTGATTGCTGCTGCCCGGTATCCCTCACCGCCGCGACGAGCCGGCGGAGGGGCAGCGAGCCGACGACTAACAGCGTCGACCCGCCGACGGACGTAACCAGAAAGGCTTAGCCGCGTTGCGGCGGGCCCCGGGCGGAGAAAGCCGCACAGGCGCCTGCATCCACCACGACGCCTGCTGTTGGCACGCACCGCACCTGCAAAGAGGCCGATCGCGGCGAGGCGGCGTGGCTGGTGTTAGCAACTTTGAGGCTCGCCATCAGCGAGCACAGCACGCAGTCGTGAGGCGTGGTGCCCGCCCCCGGTTCGGCGGCCTTCGTGATCGCCGCAGCCGAAGCGTCGCTGTCCGTTTCGTCGAGCCCACGGGGCGGATGGCATGCCGCAGAGTCACAACAGCACGCTGCACTGCCGGAGCCGCTTGCTTCTGCCGCGGCAGGTCCGTGGTCGTGCGTGTGCAGGCCGAAGCCGCCCGCTGCCACGAACGCGTATACACCGGCGAGCAGCCAGGCTGTGGCTGCGCGTAGCTTTCGCGGTGTGTCTCGTAGAACGGACATGCAGGTACAATAGCAAAGCAAGAAGCGGCGGGCAAACGGTTCCAAGGATGATGCGGGATATAGCGTGGCGTGGGATACACACCGGCTCGCGCGGTGGGCGTGGCTGCCCGAGACTTCGCCCGTTTCGCTTAACGCGTCGGGCTCTGCCAACACGGCCCGACTACAGCGGCGGAGTTATACGAGGGCAGGGATTGGTAGACACGGCTCGCCGGGCGGGGCTGCGCTATGGTCGTGGGCGATGGTGGCTTGCTCCCCGCGGGCGGGCAGTTTTCGTAGAATGCGGCCTAGCGGGCGTCTCCGCCCTGGGGGACGTTAGAACCACCCGGCAATCGCGATCGGCAGGGACGATCGGCATTCAGCGGGCGATTTCACCGTCTGCGTCGCAAGCGGCCGACGGTTTGTTCGCACGCTTTAACGGTCAACCAAGCAACACGTGCCGCTGCTGTGCAACCGCTAGAAGATCGCCTGAGCCGCATCGAGACCAGCTGGTCGATCATCCGCCAGGCCCATGGCGGTGCCGGCGATTCTTCCAGAGGCGGCGCCGTGCAGCGGGCGCAGCGAGACTTGCTGGCTAGATACGGCGGGGCCGTCAAGCGATACGCCCTGGCGGCCCTGCGGGATGAAGAGGCGGCCGAAGAGGTCTTCCAGGAGTTTGCGCTGCGGTTCGTGCGGGGCGATCTGGGCCGGGCCGACCCGCAGCGGGGGCGGTTTCGCAGCTTTGTGAAGACAACGATCTACCACCTGATCGTCGATCAGCAGCGTCGCGGCAAGCGAGACGCCCGCATCGGCCAGCTCCGCAGCGGCACGCCCGAGCCCAAGGCCCCAACCGAGCGGCAGCACGAAGAGCTCTTCAGCGCCACGTGGCGTGACGACCTGCTCTCGCGTGTGTGGCGCCGGCTGGAGAAGCACGAGCAGTCGACCGGCAAGCCGTACCACACGGCGCTCAAGTGCCGCGTCGACTTCCCCGATGTCCGATCGCCCGAGCTGGCAGAGCGGCTGTCCGAGCAGCTGGGCAAGCCGATGACGGCGGGCGCCGTGCGGGTGCTGCTGCACCGCTCACGCGAGGCTTTTGCCGAGATGCTGCTAGAAGAGGTGGTGCACACGCTGCCCGGCGCCAGCCGGGATGAGGTGCAGGAAGAGCTGATCGACCTGAACCTGTTCGAGTACTGCCGGCCGGTGTTCGAGAAACAAGCCGCCGGCCCGTGATCCGGCCCACCAAGACTTTGGCTGACCGGCGCAGCCAAACCTCCTGCAGACCGCGGCGGCCCCGCCCGATGACAGCCGACGACAACGACACCGAGCTGCCGCCCAACCCGCTGCCCGCGGGCGAGCAGGCGTTCGAGTCGGCCGACGCGACGCTCGATTCTCGCGAGCTCGAAACGCAGGACCTTCAGCCACGCGACCACGACCACGGCGTTGGCGGGCCGTGGGGTGTGGACGATTCGGTGGGGGCGGCCGGCGGCGGCGTGCCGGACGAGACGGTCGCCGCGCCGACCTACCCGCAGCCGGCGGCCGGCCCACGCCCGGTCGGGGAGCCTGGCCTAGCAGGCGGGCGGGCGGCCGGCCCGCAGGATCTGTCGCTCGAGCCCGGCGACACGATCGGCGACTTCGAGGTACTCGAGATCCTCGGCCGCGGCGGCTTTGGGGCGGTTTACCTGGCGTGGCAGGCGTCGCTCGACAGGCGGGTCGCCCTGAAGGTCACCGCCAACGTCGGCAGCGAGGGCCGCACCATGGCCCGCCTGGACCACGAGCACATCGTGTCGGTCTTTTCCGAGGAGGCGGACCCCACGGGCAGGTTCCGGCTGCTGTGCATGCAGCTGGTGCCGGGCCCATCGTTGGACGCCGTCATCGGGGATCTGCACAAGCGTCAGAATCGGGCGCCGCACGACACGGTGATCGAGCTGCTCGAAGAAGCCGGCCAGGCGACGCCCGACGACGACCGGGACGAAGGCGAGTGGACCGGCGAGGACTACCTGCGTTCGATCGACGAGGCGGCCGTCTTCAGCGAGGCGTTCGACCCGTCGGCGCTGCGGGACCGCGGGGCTTTGGCCGCCGCGGGCGGCGTTGAGGTCGCGGCGTGGGTGGGCGCCCGGCTGGCCGAGGCGGTGGACTTCGCCCACACCAACGGCGTGCTGCACCGAGACATCAAGCCGGCCAACGTGCTGGTCGATCAGTACGGTCGCCCCCTGCTGGCGGACTTCAATATCGCGTTCCGCGCGGCGGGCGGCCAGGCGGGCGGCGCGGCGGGGGCCGGCCGAGATGCGTCCTTTGGCGGCACGCTGGCCTTTATGGCGCCCGAGCACCTGGACGCCTTCGACCCACGCAGCGACGCAACGCCCGACGACGTCGACGAGCGGTCGGACATCTACTCGCTGGCGATCGTCGTCTACCAGCTGCTGGCCGGGCGGCCGCCGTTTGACGACCCGCTGCGCGAGGCCAGCCGCTCACGCTACGTGGCAGAGTTGTCGCAGGCCCGGCGCCGGGCGCCGGTGCCGATTGAGCCCGGCCCGCCCTCCGCCCGCAAGGTGCTGCAGCACACCATCGCCCGCGGCCTGGCGCCGGCCAAGGCGGACCGCTACGCCTCGGGCAAGCAGTTCGCCGCGGCCCTGGATGGCTGCCGCGAGCTTGCCGCCGCCGAGCGGGCGACCCCCCCGCCGCGTGGCCTCGCGCGCTGGCTGGTGCGGCGGCCGCTGGCGTGGGCGATGCTGCTGATCTTCCTGCCGCAGGTGGTCGGCAGCGTCGTGAACATCGCCTACAACCGCTACCAGGTGGCGGGGCTGTTGACGGCAGAGCAGCAGGCGGTCTTCGTCAAGCTGGTGACCGGGTACAACGCGGTGGTGTACCCGGCGGCGGTTGCCGCGCTGGTGTATTTCTTCCTCCCCGTGGCGCGGATGTGGCGCGACCTGCACGGCGGCCACCGGATGGACGGCCGCCGCGTCGCCGAGGCCCGCCGCGCAACGCTCCGGCTGCCCGTCTGGGTGCTTACCGCTGCGGCCATCGGCTGGCTGCCCGGCGGCGTGCTCTTCCCGGCGATGCTCGCTTGGTTGGCGCCGCCGATCGATGCGCACGTCTTTTTGCACTTTGGCGTTTCGTTCGCCTTCTCGGGGTTGATCGCCGTCGCGTACTCGTTTTGCGGCATGCAGTACATCGCCATGCGGGTGCTGTACCCACGCTTCTGGGTGGACGCCACCGATTTCCGCGCCCACGCCCGTCGCGAACTGGCCGGCGCCGCTTGGCGGATGTGGTTCATGCTGGGCGCCGCGTACGTTGTGCCGTTTGTCGCCAACGTCTTGTTTGCCCTGCTGCTGGTCGGCAACAGCGACGCGTTGCCGCTCGTCTCGTTGGTGCTGGGCGTGGCGATGCTCGGGCTGCTGGGCACAGGTGTGGTGTTCATGGCCACGCGGGCGATGACCAAGACGCAGGTGCTTCTGACCGGCCGCGGGTGACGCGGCTCGGCGAGCCTGCCGACGCGGCGGCATTTGACCGGGCGGGCCGCCGTAGCGCACCATGCCGGCCCGCGAACAGGCCCCGCCCGGTGTTTCATGCTCCTCCGCAGCCCCCTGCGTCGCGACCTGGCGTTGGTCAACGCCAACGCGGCCGTGTGGGCCGTGGGCAACGGGCTGGTATCGACCACGCTGGTCATCTACCTGGCGTTGGCGTTGGGCGCGCCGGGCAAGGCGATCGGGCTGATCCTCGCCGCCCCGCGGCTGGCAGGAGTGCTCCGCCTGGGCGCCCCGCTGCTGCTGACGCACGCCCGCCGGCGCAAGCCGCTCTGCCTGGGCTTGCTGACGGGCAGCGCGGCGGTGCTGGGCGTACTGCCGCACGCCGCCGCGCCGCGGTGGTGGGCCGGCGGCGAGTCTGCTGCTGGGTTGGCAAGCGGCGCCGGCCTCGCCGTCTTGGTGGGCTGCTGGTGCGTCTACCACCTGCTCGAATACTTGGGCGTCGTGCTGCTGTGGTCTTGGCTAGGCGACCTGATGCGTGGGCCCGTGCGGGGCCGGCTGATCGGCCAGCGGGAGAGCTGCTTGGTGATCGGCCGCGTGGTGGGCATGACCGCGAGTTTCGCGCTGGTCGCCGTGTGGCGTTGGCTGGCGCCGGACGCGCCGCGGTGGGCGCCGCTCGGCTGGTCCGCCGGCATCGGCGCCGCGGTGCTGCTGGCCTCGGTGCTGCCGCTCTGGTGGGTGTCGCCACGCGAGGCTGCCACGGACGCCCCGCAGCGCCAAAACCATACGCCGCTGCGGGCGATGCTCGCCTGCCTGGTCGACCCGCGTTACCGCCGGCTGCTGGTGTTCTCGGTTTGCTTCTCGCTGGCCAACGGGATTTCTATCACCGCGCAGTCGCTCTACCCGCAGCGGGTGCTCGGCGTGACGTACCCGGTGATCCTCGGTCTGCGGTGCGCGATGCGTGGCGGCCAGGCGCTGCTGGCCCCCGCCGCCGGCTGGTGGATGGACAAGCGGGGCGCCCCGGCTCTGCTGATCGTGTCGCAGCTGCTGGTGGCCACCTGCCCGCTGTTCTTCTTCGCCGCCACGCCCGACCGCTGGTGGTGGCTCGCCGGCGCCTTTGCCGCGTGGACGGCGTACGCGGGCGTCAACGTCGGACTCGACTGCCTGAAGCTCAGCCTCGCCCCGCCCGGCCCAGCCGCTCCCGCCCTGGCCGTGTACTACGGGACGAGCGACCTGGCGATCGGCGTGATGGCCGTCGCCGGCGGGTTTGTGTTCGACTACCTGACCGAGGGCGGCGCCGACGCCGCGTGGCTGTACGGCGTGCTGTTTCTCGTCGGCTGGGCCGCCCGCACGGCGGTGGCGACGCTCCTGGTGGGCATCGACAAGCCACCCGGCGAGCCGCCCGTGACGACCCGGAGTGACTCGGCCGCCGCCGGTTGGCTTTCAAGCAGCGAGCGGCGTAGCTAGACTGCTAGCAAAAGCCGTTGGCTGCCGGGTGAGACCGGCGGTTGGTGGGGGCCACGCGGCGGGCCGCTTGTCCCTTAAGCAGCCTGCTGCCATGAAGGCACAACCCCCTCGCCGGCGAGCTCTTTTCGATCGTCTTTTCACAGCGGCGGAGCAACCCCTGCATGGGCATCCTTGACCTAGCGGTTTTCGTAGGCTTCATCGCCGTGGTGATCTTCGTCGGGCTCTACATGAGCAAAGACGCGGACGACGCCGATGGCGACGGGAAGAAAGAGGCGTCGGATTACTTCCTCGCCGGGCGTGGCCTCACCTGGTGGCTGGTCGGCTTCTCGCTCATCGCCGCCAACATCAGCACCGAGCAGTTTGTAGGGATGAGTGGCCAGGCGGCCGACTGGCTCGGCATGGCGATCGCCAGCTACGAGTGGATGGCAGCCGTCACGCTGGTTGTTGTGGCGTTTGTCTTCCTGCCCAAGTTCCTCAAGAGCGGCATCTACACGATCCCCGAGTTCCTCGAGTACCGGTACAACGGCTTCGCGCGTTTCGTGATGGCGGTAGCAACGCTGGTTATTCTCGTCGGCGTGCCGACCGCGTCGGTCATCTACTCGGGCGCCAAGGTCATCTCGGTCGGCTTCCAGGACCAGACGCTCTTTGGGCTCGACCTTTCGAACATCACCGTCGGCTGCTGGATCATCGGCTTGCTCGCGGCCGCGTACGTCTTTGCCGGCGGTCTCAAGGCGTGTGCGTGGGCCGACCTGATCCAGGGCGCCGCGCTTATCCTGGGCGGTGTAATCGTCGTTTGGCTCGCGATGTCGACGCTGCAGCAGGCCGACCCGGCGGAACTCGCCAAGACGGCCAGGGATACCACCGTCACGGCAGAGGACCTCCAGCAGGCCAACGCGTGGCAGCGATTCTGGAAGCTGAACGACGCCCCGCTGCCCGAGGGCAAACTGCACATGGTTCGCCCAGCAGACGACGAAAAAATCCCCTGGCAAGCGCTGCTGGTGGGCCTGTGGATCCCCAACTTCTTCTACTGGGGCCTTAACCAATACATCACGCAGCGGACCCTCGGATCGAAGTCCCTGGCCGAGGGGCAGAAGGGCGTCGTGTTCGCGGCGTTTCTCAAACTGATCATCCCGTTCGTCGTTGTCATCCCAGGCGTCCTGGCGTTCAACCTTTTCAACAGCGATTTGGCGTCGCAGGCCGAGGGCAAGAACGCGGCCGTGCTCGAAGGCTTCGAGCGTGGCGAGTCGATGATCTTCGACTTCAATGAGCAGTTCGCCGAGCGAAACCCCGAGCTTGCCAAGAGGATTGTCGCCGCCAACGCAGAAGCGATCGGCAACGATCCAGCCGCCGCCGATTCAGATGACCCGAAGGTGCTCGCCTCGGCGAACGCGGCGTTTGTCGAGGTAGCGGGCCAGGCCGCGGAAGGCCCGTCCAAGCTTGAAGTATCGCAGCAGCTTGTCGGCTACGATTACGACGCCGCCTTCCCTACGCTGCTCCGCAACCTGTTGCCCGAGGGCAACGGCCTGAAGGGCTTCGTCTACGCGGCGATCTTCGGCGCCGTGGTCAGTTCGCTGGCGTCGATGCTCAACTCGGCATCGACCATCGCTACGATGGACCTCTACCGCCTGGCAAGGCCCCGTGCGGCAGCCGGCGAGCTTGTCGGGATCGGCCGGTTATTCACGGTGCTGTTTGTTTTGATCGCCTGCGTCATTGCCCCGGAGCTCGACGACCCACGGTTCGGCGGTATCTTCAACTTCATCCAGGAGTTCCAGGGCTACATCTCGCCGGGCGTTCTGGCCATCTTCATCTTTGGTCTGCTGGTGCCCAAGGCGCCGCGGATGGCCGGCACGGTCGGCCTGCTGCTCAACCCCGTGCTCTACTACTTGCTGGCGACCTACCAGCCCGAAATCGCTTTCCTAAACCGGATGGCGATCTGCCTGGGCGTGATCCTTGCTGTGCTGACCGTCATGACGGTCGTCAAGCCACTCAAGGAGCCTGTCCAGCTGCCGGTCAATGAGGAGATGGACATCACTACATCGAAGCCGGCACTCCTCATGGGCTGGGTTGTGATCGCCCTGACCGCGGTCCTCTACTACGTCTTTTGGTAGGACAGCCAAGCACCAACATGCCCGCCGAACACGCCCCTATCGTCGGCGTCATCATGGGCTCGCGGAGCGACTGGGAGACCATGCGCGAGGCGGCCGAAGTGCTCGAGCGGCTGGGCGTGCCGGTGGAGTCGCAGGTGGTCTCCGCCCACCGCACGCCGGAGTGGATGGTGGAGTACGCCAAGGGCGCCGAGGGCCGCGGCCTGAAGGTCCTCATCGCCGGGGCGGGCGGGGCGGCCCACCTGCCGGGCATGGTGGCGTCGCTCACGACGCTCCCGGTGCTCGGCGTGCCGGTGCAGAGCAAGGCGTTGTCCGGCCTCGACTCGCTGTTGTCGATCGCCCAGATGCCGGGTGGCGTCCCCGTCGGCACGCTCGCCATCGGAGCCGCGGGCGCGAAGAACGCCGGCCTGCTCGCCGCCCGCGTCTTGGCCCTCACCGACGCCGCCCTCCGGCAGAAGCTGCGCGACTTCGCCGAGGAGCAAACGCAAACCGTCCTCGACAACCGCACGCTGGGCTAGGCCCCGGGCAAGACGGCTTTAGCGGGGCCGGGTTTGATCGACCACAAAGGCACGAAGGACACCAAGGAGCCAATGCCCCCGCCGCCGATCTCTCCCGCGGATGAATCCGTTGCGTCGGCGCTCGTGGACGCGGGCTTCCAGGTCCACAAAGCCTTGGGCCCAGGCCTGCTGGAGTCCATCTACGAGGAGTGCCTGTGCTACGAGCTGGCGAAGAAGGACCTTGCATTCGAGCGTCAGAAGAAGCTGCCGGTTGTCTACCGAGGCGTCCGGCTTGCGACCGACCTTGCCCTCGATCTTCTCGTTGCGGGCCGTGTTGTCGTCGAACTGAAAGCCGTCGAAAGACTATCCCCGCTGCACGAGGCGCAGCTACTCACCTACCCGAAGCTGTCGCAGCGCAGGCTAGGCTTCCTGATCAACTTCAACACAACGCTGTTCAAAGACGGCGTCAAACGAATGGTTTTATGAAACGACGCCTTCACGTTTTCCGACCAATCGCTTGTCGCCTCGCGCGAGCGGCGCTAGGCGGGCGAACAGCCAGCCACTGCCGTTGGTGATCGAGGCGTTCGGGCGGCCGTTCTTCGTGCCCTTTGTGTCTTTGTGGTTCCTCTCACGTCACTGCAGCCATGGCTAACGTGCCCGCCGGTTCTACGCTTGGGGTGTTTGGTGGGGGTCAGCTGGGCAGGATGTTCTGCCAGGCGGCCCAGGCCCTCGGCTTCAAGACGCGGGTGTTCGCCCCCGAGTCGGACTGCCCGGCCAGTCAGGTGGCGGACGCCCACACCGCGGCGGACTACCACGACTTCGCCCTGGTCGAGGAGTTCGCCAAGGGCGTCGGCGCCGCGACGCTGGAGTTCGAGAACGTGCCGGTCGCGGCCCTCGAGGCGGCCGGCCGGCACACGCTGGTGCGCCCGGGCAGCGAGGCGTTGTTCACCGTCCAAGACCGGGCCCGCGAGAAGCGGTTCCTGGCCGCGGCCGGCGTGCCCGTGGCGCCGTTCGCCGTGGTCCGTGACGCCCAGGAGCTTGCCGAGGCGTCGGCGGCCATCGGCGCCCCGGCGGTGCTGAAGACCTCCAAGTTCGGCTACGACGGCAAGGGCCAGACCGTCATCCGGCAGGCCGCCGGCGCCGCCGACGCTTGGGCGTACTTGGGGCGGACCAAGTGCGTCATGGAGGGCTTCG
This sequence comes from Planctomycetota bacterium, assembly GCA_039024355.1. Classification (GTDB taxonomy): domain Bacteria; phylum Planctomycetota; class Planctomycetia; order Pirellulales; family Lacipirellulaceae; genus JBCCQL01. The sequence continues at coordinate 3,117 of JBCCQL010000041.1, read as the reverse complement.
TCGAGTTCCGCCGCGAGGTATCGGTGATTGTCGCCCGCGGCCCAGGCGGCGAGACGGCCGTCTGCGGCCCGGTGGAGAACGACCACGCGAACCACATCCTGGACGTGTCGGTGCTGCCGGCCGCGTGCGACGACGCCGTCGCCAGCGAGGCCCGCCGCATCGCGACCCATGTGGCCAAGGAACTAGAGGTGGTGGGCGTCGTGTGCGTCGAGTTCTTCGAGACGGCCGGCGGCGACCTGATGGTAAACGAGATCGCCCCCCGGCCGCACAACTCTGGGCACCTGACGATCGAGGCGTGCCGGGCCTCGCAGTTTGAGCAGCAGGCCCGCGCCGTGGCCGGGCTGCCGCTGGGCTCGTTCGAGTACACCCGCCCGGCGGCGATGGCGAATCTGATGGGCGAGCTGTGGTCGGCCGGCGAGCCGGAGTGGGACCGCGTCGGCGGATTTGCGGGGGTGCAGCTGCACCTGTACGGCAAGCGGTCGGCCCGCCCCGGCCGGAAGATGGGGCACCTGACCGCCGTGGCGGACACGCCCGCCGCCGCACGCGAGGCGGTGCTCGCCTCCCGGGCGGCGTTGTCCCCGCGCGGGTAGTGGTCGTTCCGCATGGTGCGGGCAACAATCGTAAGCCGCGGCAACCCGAATTTTTACGGTTGCCGCCGGTGGCCGCTTGAGCCCCGCCGCCGCGCCTGGTCGTTGTTGACCAGCCGACGCCGTCTGCCGCCCGCAGGCTGACGGTAGGTCGCTCGGTAAACCGTGCACACGAAATCAAAGGAGTCCCCCGCATGCTCGTTCGTTCCGCGTGTCTTGCCGCGATCGCCCTTGCGAGCTGCTCGCCTCAGCTCTACGCCGAAGAAGCGGCGACCAAGGAGAAGGAGAAGACGTTGCCCGCCGCCCTGAACTTCGACATGAAGACGCTCGAGGGCAAGGACGTGAACCTTGCCGAGAAGTACGCCGGGCGGGTGGTGCTGCTGGTGAACGTCGCCAGCAGGTGCGGGCTCACCCCGCAGTACGGGGCGCTGCAGGCGTTGCACGAGAAGTACGCCGACCGCGGCCTGGCGATCGTCGGCGTGCCCTGCAACCAGTTCGGCGGCCAAGAGCCCGGCACGGCCGAGCAGATCCAGAGCTTCTGCCAGCGGAACTACGGCGTCGAGTTCGACATGCTGGCGAAGGTCCGCGTCAAGAGCGACCAGCCGAACCAGAGCCCGCTGTACAAGTTCCTGACGTCTGAAGAGACCAACCCCGATCACGCGGGCAACATCCGCTGGAACTTCGAGAAGTTCTTGTTCTCGCCCGCCGGCGAGGTGGCCATGCGGTTCGGCCCGCCGGTGCGCCCGGACTCGGAAGAGGTTGTGCAGGCGATCGAGCGGTTGCTGGCGGATGTTGACACCGCGGCGCTGGCGGCCGCGGAGTGACCGGCCGGTGCAGCCTCGTGCCGGACGCTGTGCGTGGCGTGGCCGTCAGCCGGGCGGCCACGCCAGCGATCGGCCGCCCAGCAGGTGCAGGTGGTCGACCGACTGCCCGCCGTCGGCGCCGCAGTTGACCACCACCCGGTAGCCCGACTCGGCGAGCCCTTCGCCCCGCGCGACGTCCCGCAGCTTGACCCACATGTGGCCCAGCAGCGCCGCGTCGTCATCGGCGAGGTGCTCGACCGACGGGATGCACCGCTTCGGGATCATCAGCACGTGCACCGGCGCCTGGGGTGCGATGTCGCGGAACGCCAGGCAGTGCTCGTCCTCGTAGACGATCTCTGCCGGGATCTCCTTGGCGATGATCTTGTCGAAAATCGTCACGTGGCGGGCCCCTGGGGCGTGTGCCGGCGGCGGCAACCTTGGGCTGCCACGCCGCCGGGCTTTAAAGTGGGTTGGATGGCGGATTCGCGTCGCCGCTGCCGATTGTAGCGGCTTTTTCGCGTCTGCGTTTACGGTCGCTTACCCCACGGTCCGATAAGTAGCTCCGAACGGACAGCCAGATGTGGTTGCGCTGCGTCGGCAAGGGTTGCCCGTGCTAGCGTGACCCGGGGCGCTGCTCTGCCCGTCACCCGGTTCCCTTCTGGCCCGGACAACGCCCGTGGCGTGCCGGGCCGCACGGATGCATCGACAAGGGGTTGAGCTATGCGCGAGCACCGCACCCGCCGCCTTGCGGCACTGGTTTTGATCTGCCTGGCGGCGGCGCCCGCCGCGGCCCAAGAGACCGTCACATACGAGCGCGGGCCGGACGGCGTGACCTACCAAGTCACCCGCCGGGTGACCCAGCAGCTGACGCCGATCACCGAGATGCAGACGCGTGAAGAGAAGGTCTTCCGCCCCCGCGTCACGACCAAGCTGCAGACGGTCCGCCAAAACTACCTGACGCCCGTCACGCAGTACCGGTGGGTCTCGCGGCTGAAAGGCCGGTTCAACCCGTTCGTGCAGCCGTACTGGGCGCAGCAGCTAGAGCCCGTCACACGCTGGCAGACGACCGAGTCCACGGTCCAGGTGCCTACCACCTCGACAGAGTGGGTCGAGGAACGCCGCACCGTGCAGGCGCCGGTTGTCACTTACCGGACGGTTCAGAACGAAACGGTGAGCCGCGTGGCGATGGCGGCGCCGCCGGCCGCTTATCAGCCGGGCATGATCGCAGCCGCCCCGCAGCGGGTTGCGGAGACGCCGCTGCCGGCGGCGGCCCCGGTCGCCGGCCGCCCTCTGCAGGTTGCGAGCCGCCCGGCGCCGATCGCCGGCGGGCAGCGTATGCAAAGCGACCCGCCCCGAGCCGCCTCGCGCTGGCGTAGCCAAGAGGGCGTGTTGTACCGGTAAGGCCGGCCGTGCACGCCCGGGCCGGTTATGTCCGGCCGGTTGCGTCAGGACGACGCCTTGGCCCGCCGCCGCCGTGGCCGCTTCGGCGCCGGTGCGCTCCACTCCTTGGTGAGCGTCTCGAAGACCTCGGGCGACTCGTAGCGGACGATCGCCTTGCCCTCGGCCATCGGGCCGATCAGCCCGCGGAAGACGGGCATGCCCCGCAGGCTGAGGTCGGTGCTGCAGTCGTCGATGCCGATCTGCGTGTGCATCTTCAGCAGGGCGTCGGTGTGCGAGTAGTCCTTGCTGCGGATCTCGCCGCTGGCGCCGCGGGTGACAATGCGGAT
>JBCCQL010000040.1:0-13436 GCA_039024355.1 Planctomycetota bacterium | reverse complement strand
GTCGCTGAGCGTCTTGGCCAGGGGCGAGGCGTCGCCGTGCAGCTGGGAGCGGAGGAGCTGTGCCAGCTCGCCGTCGTTGCCCACGAGCCGGCCGACGCGTTCGGTGAGCTTGCCGCTGTGCGGGTCGAAGTACTCTTTGAGGAAGGCGCCGGTCCGCTCCCCGGTGAGGGTTGCGTGCTGCTGGAGCGATTGCTGCATCCGCTCCAGCAGCTCGGCGCCGGCGCTGCGCACCAGGGCGGCGTCGGCCTGGGCCGTCGCGTCGCGTAGGGCGAGCACGCCGATGCGTAGCGCGTCCAGGGCGAAGGCGCTGCGAGGCCGGCCGTCGGCGTGGCGCCACAGGGCGTCGATCACCTCGCTGTCGCGCACCAGCAGCTCGAGGCGTATGGCGGCGGGCGGGTCGGTCGGGTGGCCTTCGAGCGTGGTGTCGTCGGCGTCGGGCGCCGGGTCGTCGTCGGCGAGGAAGCTGTGCTGGGCGGCGCCTGACATCCGTGATCCCTCGGGGCCAAAGGCTGGAGCGTGGGGGCGACCCGCACGCGGGCGGCCGGGCGTGACGCAGAGCACGGGGCCGCCTTGGGGTGTACAGGCGTCACTATCTCGTTTTCGCCGGGCGATAGCAACGGTTGGCGCCGGGGCCGGGGCGGGTTTTGCCCGTCGGCTCAACGCCTGCGCCACGCCGCTGTGCTTGCGTGCGTGCTGTGGTGGTTGTGGGTGCAGGTGTTTCGGATAGGCGAGCCGCTGCTGCCTACGCGTTTTCTGCCGCGGCGCGGCGCCGCCCTGCGTGCTAGCGCTGCGGGGTCGGGCATGGCGGCGAAGGCTGCCGCGGCGTGGCTTGCGGCCGGCGCGGCGCCGCTAGAAAAAAGGCCGGCCGGTTGCTTAGGATGCGCCGGTGCGCGGGGCTTTGCGGATGCCGCCCAACCCACGCCCGCCCCGTCGCACGCCCGGCTCCCGACCGCGATGGCACCCCACGGCGATGGCGCCCCCGATGAGCTCCGCAGACCGGAAGACCGACGCCGCGCGAGACGCCCCAGCGGGCGGAGCCGACGGCGAAGCCCCCCAGCCCCGGCCCGAGGACCTGCCGGTGCTGGACAAGGTGGCCGGGCACCTGAACTTCTCCGAGGGCGCCGCGGACGCCAGGTTCCTGGCCAACGTCAGCGTGCTATACGCGTCGATCGAGGGCCGCTGCAACACCCAAGGCGAAAGCCGCCATGATACCCGGGGCGAAAACCGCCACGACGGCACGCGCGAAGCCCCCGGCAGCGGCGCCAACGCGTGCCCCGGCGCCGACGCCGCGGCGGTGCTGACCGGCTGGATCACCACACGCCTGGCCGAGCTGCACGCCCAGGGCGGCGCCTTCAAGAGCATCGACCAGGCGCAGTCCGTCTCGCGGCTGATCACCGAGCACTTCCGCCCCGCTTACCGCAAGTTCCACCGCGACCTGATGTGGCACCGCTCGCCGGGCGAGCTGTGGCGGCCGTTCTTCTACGCCCGCGTGGCCGAGGCGGTGCTGGCCCAGGGCCCGCCTTGGGACGAGCCGGAGCGGATCGTCCCCGCCGCGCGGGACCAGCTGGACGACTACATCGGCTACCGCCCCGTGGCGGTGCTGGAGACCGAGCAGAAGATCGAGCCCTACCGCAACGAGTGGGTGCGGCCCATCCCGCTGTACGTGCAGGGGGCGGGCGTCGCCCACGGCCCGTACGCCGAGCTGATCGAGCTGACGCTGGCCATCCTCAACCAGACCGACCCCGTGCTGCTCCGCGAGGCGTGGTTCGACCCGGAGCTGATCGAGGAGCTGGCCGTCGACCCGCGGGCGTACGACTTCGACCACCCGGCCGGCAAGCGGCCCAACCACCACTTCGGCCAGTGGGACCCGGACCGCATCGACGGCCGCGGTTACTACCGGCGGTTTGTGTTGCAGCCGTTGGCGCTGGACGCGCTGATGTCGCGCGTGCGTGAGGCGGCCGCCGGCGGGGGCGATGGCGATGGCGGCGCGACGCGGCAGGAGCTGCTGTTCGAGGCGGCCGCCGTCTTGGCCGGCACCATGCTCATGGCGTCGGGCACCAGCGGCGACGGGCCGGGGCGGCACAGCTCGGAGGTCACGCTCTCGACGCTGCTGCCGCACATCGCCGCGTACCGGGACGAGTTCTACACACGCCTGCTGGAGCGGGCCGAGGGCGCCCACGGCCAGCGGCTGCGGGCCGAGGCCACGCGTATGCGGCAGCCCTTCGCCGCGGCGCGGCAGCACCTCAACCAAGAGCTGGCCCGCCGCCGCGCGTCGCAGATGCAGCGCGTCCAGCTGGCGCAGCTCTTCGCCCGCATGGGCTACCCCCAGGCCGCGCTGCGGCAGGCCCAGGCCGTGCGGGTGGCGTCCGCCCGGATGCTCAGCCAGGTCTACTGCCAGCTGACCGACGGGCACCGCGCGCTCGACCGGCGTGACCTGGTGCACCTCAGCCGCCACTTGCCGGAGATCGAAGACCTGCTGCACCGCGGCATCGAGTGCGGCGCACTGGTCGACCCGTGGAACGTCGTGGGCTTCGGCGGCAACTTCAGCCTGTTCCCGGCGCTGGAGAACACGGTGCACGACTACCGCGTGGACGACCTCATCCAGCTGGTCGAGCAGGTGCTGGACCTGTGCAGCCGCGCCTGGACCGAGGCGGCCGCCGTCGACGACGCCGAGTTCGAGCGTGAGTTCAGCACCACGCTGGGCCGCCTGTCCGACTGGTGGGACCAGTACGCCACGGCGGCCGTCGGCGGCGTGCGGCGGCTGGTGGCCAAGGAGATCGAGGTGTCCACCAACCTGGTGGCCGGCGCCCTGAACGCCTGGCACAAGGCGGGCGCCGCGGCGGGCGACGTCGGCTTCTGGCGGATGTTCGTCGACCAGTTCGACACGCCCAAGGCCTTCCAGCTGGTGATCGAGGCGCTGCTGGACCAGGAGGACCTGGTGGCCTCCATGGCGTTGATGATGCAGTGGGTGTCGCAGGCGGACCTCTCACCGCTGGAGGACGGCGACGCGTCCTTCTACCCGCTGGCGGAGCGGTGGCTGCGGATGGTCGAGGCCCGCGAGCGTGGCGAGGCGCACCCCGCGGCGCCATCACCATCGCCATCGCCGGCCGAGCAACCCGGCGCCGGGGCCGACCAGTGGCCGGTGGTCGCCAAGTTCTTCGCCCACCTCGAGGCGAGCGCCGACGAGGCGTGGCACGCCCCGGTGTTTGAGCTGGACGAGAACGGCGTGCGTAAGCCCGGCGCCAGGCGTGGCTACACGCTGGACGAGGACCTGCCGTTCGGCGAGATGGACGACGACGAACTGGACGACGAAATCGATGGCGGGCCAGACGACGGGCCAGACGACGGATTCGAAGAAGACTTCGACAGCGGCTTCGACAGCGACGGCGACGGCGCCTACAGCGACGGCTACGACGAAGACGGCTACGGCGGGGACGACGAGGAAGACGAGGACGAGCTCGACAACCTGTTCAGCGCCGCGTACGAGGACGTGACGTTCCGCGACTCGAGCGACGACGGCATGGACTCGGCCATCTTCGAGCCCGGCGGCGACGACGAGACCGCCTACGAGCTCGAGGAAGAAGCCGAGCGCATCGGCCAGCGGCTGGCGCTGCTGACCACCGTCGCCCGCCTGTGGAAGCGGACCGCCATCACCTGGGGCGGCCTGCAGCCGGGCGACCAGCGGGCCGCCGACGCCGACCGGCAAGAGACGCTCGACGCCTGGAGCCGCGAGGCGGCAAGCCGGTACACGCAGCTGGGCCGCCTGCTGGAGGCCGTGCACCAGCACCGCATCCCCGCGCCGCGGGGCGGGCACGAGTCGATGGTCGAGTACGACCGCCGGCGGACCACCAAAGACTCGCTGCTGGAGCAGATCATCGCGACGTGTGTCGAGGTCTCTGACGCGGGCCGGCTGCTGCGCGCCGCGGCCGCCCGGCGCGAAGTCGGCGGCGGTGAATCGTCGGCGCCGGCCAGCAGCATCGCCCGCACCATCGAGCTGCTCCGCGCCACGCTGGCCGGCGACGCCGACGGCGTGCGGGCCCACTGGGCGCCCTTCTGCCAGGCCCTGGCCGCCGAGCCGCTGCTCTACATCCCGCTGGGCAAGGGGGGCGACCCCCGCGCCATCGTCAAGTCCCGTGCGCTGCACCAGCTGATCCACGACCTGGCCGGCTGGCTGCCCCGCCTGGGCCTGGTCCGCGAGGCCTGCCAGCTGCTGGACGTCGCCCAGCGGATGGAGACCGACCACCCGGTGGGCAGCGGCGCCGTGACCGAGTACGACGCCCTGTTCGAGAACGGCTACACGGCCATCGTCCGCTGCCTGGTCGCCTCGGCAGAAACGTGGGACACGGCCGGCCCGCCGGCCGCTACGCGCGAGGAAGGGGGCGCCGACGAACAGGGCGGATCGCCCGCCGCCGGCTCACACGACACGGGCCCAACTGAAACGGGCCCAACCGAAACGGGCCTCATCGAAACGGGCGACGCCCGGCAGTCCGACTCGCTGCTGGTCCAGGCCCTGCAGGACCTCACCCAGAGCCAGCTCGACCGCTGGCTGCGGCACAGCGGCACTGTGCGGCTGAGCGTCGTAGAGCGGTTGGCGCCCGACCAGAAGACCGGCTCGACGCACAAGTGGGACCGCTTCGTCAAGTTCGTCGAGCGGTACGGCGGCGACCTGTTCACCCAACGCTTCCTGAGCCTCGGCAACCTGCGGGCCATCCTGCACCAGCGCGTCGGCGTGTGGCTGGAGCAGCTCCGCGAGGACGACCACGCCGAGGAGCTCCGCCTGCTGGACGAACTGGGCGGCGCCCTGCCGCCCGCCGACGCCGCGGCCATGCTGGGCATCGCCATCGAGTCGGTTGTCGAGAACTACCGCGAGTACCGCGACTACAACAGCACCACCACGCAGAGCGACCGCGGCGAGCTGCTGTACACGTTCGTCGACTTCGTCCGCCTGCGGGCCGAGTACGACCGGATCGCCTGGCGGCTGAAGCCCGTCTTCCTGGCCCACAAGATCCTGGTGCGGCAGGACCGGCCGGCGGCCGCCGAGATGTGGCGCCGCATCGTGGCCGACCGCACCACCGACCAGGCCGACCAGTTCCAGCGACGCTTCCACGAGATGTGCCAGCAGTACGGCATGCGGCTGCCGACCATCGCCGAGCGGCTGGCCGAGCGGTTCGTCCGCCCGTTGACCATCGACCGGCTGCGGGCGTTGGTGCCGCCGGCCATGCTGGCGGTATCCGAGGGCGGCGCAACGCCCGCCGACGAGTCGAACCCCGTGATGGCCGTCGTCGAGGAGGAGCTCGAAGCCCTCATGCAGGAGCCCTGCGGCGCCGGCCTCGACGTGCCGGACTGGATCCAGGCGCTCGAAGAAGAGGTCAGCCAGGTCCGCCAACGCCGCCGCGGGCTGCCGGCCGAGGACGACCCGCTGAGCCGCGTGCCGCAGGCCCGGCTGAGCTGGGCTGCTCTGCAGGAGCAGCTGCAGGCGCCGTAGACGCGGGTGGGAGATCGGCTGGCAGAGGGCGGGCGCCTCGTTGGCCGGGTTGTGCCGATTCCACGGCCCAACGCAGCGGCCCCGGCACGCAGCAGCCCGGCTGGAATGGCCCGGCTGAGTGGCTCGGCTGAGTGGCCCGGCTGGGGCGGCGCCGGCCCGTTGCCGCAGAACATTCGTGTGCGGCGGGCCCGCGGCGAGGTTAAACTGGGCGCTGCCGCCGGACGCTCTCACCCGTCGCTCTTGCCCGGCGTTCCCCCGGAGCCCCTCGATGCCCGCACCGCAACGCCGCGCTTGGTTCTACCGCGTAACGCTCGCTCTGCTGGCCGCGGCCGTGCTGCCGCCCGCCGCCGCCCCGGCGGGGACGCTCATCCCAGACAGCCTCGCCCGCCGCAACGGCCTGGTGCGCGAGTGGTTCTCGCAGGTGCAGATCGACCCTTCCCGGCACTCGGTAGAGAACGTCGTGCTGGACGGCGACACGCTGGTGGCCGTCACCACGGCCGGCGTCGTCCACGCGATGGACGCCGCCACCGGCGCCACGCGGTGGACCACCCGCATCGGCAACCCCAACCACCCGAGCCTGGGCCCCGCGGTCAGCGCCACGCACGTGGCGCTGGTCAACGGGTCGACGCTTTTCGTGCTGGACCGTGCGACCGGCGGCGAGGTGATCCGCCGGCGGGTGGGCGGCGGGCCGGGCGGCGCGCCGTCCCTGACCGAGACGCACGCCTTTGTGCCGCTGTTCAGCGGGCGTGTCGAGGGCTACCCGATCGACCCCGAGACGCCGACGCCCTGGTACTACTCGTCCAAGGGCCGCGTCTTCCAGCCCACCGTGGCCAGCGGCGGCGTCGTGGTCTGGAGCACCGACCGCAGCAACCTGTACGTGGCGGGCGGCGGCGGCGACGGCGTCCGCTTCCGGCACGACACGGCGGCGCCCGTCGTGGCGCCGGCGGCGGTCCGCTCGCCGTTTGTCTACGCGGCCTCGCTGGCGGGCTACGTCATCGCCCTGAACGAGAGCACCGGCCAGCAGCGGTGGCGGTACGCGGCGGGCTTCGCCGTGCGGCGGGCGCCGGTGGTTGTCGGCGGGCTGACGTTCATCGCTACCGAGGAGCCCGCCCTGCACGCCGTGGGCGCCGACTCCGGCGCCCCCAAGTGGGTCACGGCCGGCGTCGCCGGGTTTATCGCCGCCAGCCAAGACCGCGTGTACGGCTTCGACGAGATCGGCGGCCTGGTGGTCATGGACATCAAGACCGGCGCCATCCAGGGCCGGGCCCGCACGCGGGGCGTGAACCATGCGGTGCTCAACGCCCAGACCGACCGGCTGTACATCTTCTCCCGCGACGGGCTGGTGCAGTCTTTCCACGAGATCGGCGCCGACGAGCCGTACTACCACGTCAAGCCCGAGGAAGAGGCAAAGCCCGCCGACGACGGCAAGACCGGCGAGCCCACCGAGGACGAGGCCGAAACGGAGCCGGAGGACAAGCCGGAAGACCCGTTCGGCGAGGCCGTCGACCCGTTTGCCGAGGGCGCCGGGGAAGACCCGTTCGCCGCGCCGCCGATGACCGACGACGACCCGTTCGCCACGCCACCACCGGCGATGGAAGACGACCCGTTTGCCGACGGGGGCGATGGCGACAGCGATGACGGCGACGGCGAAGGCGACGCCGGAGACGACGCGGCGTCCGACGACGATGCCGACGACGAGGACGACGACGAGGACGACGACGAGGACGAGGAGAAGCCGGCCGGCAGCGGCATACCCGAGGAGACGCCCTTCGGCGGCGGCCGCGGCAACCCCTTCGGTTGACCCGCCCGCACAACCACATCCGCCGCACGCCACAACCCACAGACACCACGAACGGAGCGAAGCCGTGTCCGCTGGAGAGCCGCAGCAAAACCCGTTTCAGAGCCCGCTAAGCGTCGGCGGGCCGGCCGCCGGGGAGGGCTACGCAGGCGGTCCGGACTCGCCGGGCGCGCTGCCACTAGGCCGCACGATCGAGATGTTGCGGGCGACCCGCCCGTGGGTGTCGGTGATCGCCTTCTGCATGGCCTTCTTTACGGTTTTGCTGGCCCTCTTCAGCTTGGCCTTGGTCGTCGCGCCCCAATTTGCCCCGACGGACGGCGACGCTCCGGCGCTGGTGCTGGCCGCGGCCTACTTGGTGTTGACGCTGCTGTACGTTTTCCCCACGGTCTTCCTGTTCCGCTACGCCGGCCGAATCAAGGCGTTTGTCGGGTCGGGCTCGATCCACGACCTCGACGACGCGCTGCAGGCGCAGAAGTCGTTCTGGAAGTTCATCGGCATCTGCGTGCTTCTGTACATCGGCCTGATGGCGGTGGGCTTGCTGATGGCCCTTGTATTCGGCGCCCTGGCGGCCTTGTGACACCGCTGCACTGCCGCCCGCTTCGCACCGCCGCCCGCCTTGCATTGCGGGCCGCCAGTGTCACAGGCCCTCGATCCACCGCAGCCAGTTGGCCTGCAGGATGTTGAGGTCGGCGCCGAAGGTGTCGCGGAAGTCGGCCACGCGGCGCGCCGGCGTGTAGCGGCTGAACGCCGGCCGCGCGGCCGTTGTGGCCAGGTAGCGGCTGTAGTCGCGCGGGCGGGTCTCGGCCAGGTAGAAGGCCAGGGCCCAGGCCTGGGCGTAGGCGGCCGCCCCGCTGCGGCGGAACGGGTGGTCGCTGGCCACAAACTCCGCCAGCGCGAAGGGCGGCTCGCCCCCGGCCGCCAGCCGGCGGAAGTCGGCCAGCCGCCCGGCGTTGATCCGGTCTTCGCGGCGGTCGCTCCCGCGGGCGTCCCACACCGCGCGGGGCTCGAACAGCATGGCCAGCCCCTCGGGCACCCAGTACGGCATGTCGGTCGCGCGGGAGTGGACGCCGATGTTAAAAGCCGCCTGGTGCGTCGCCTCGTGGATGATGGTGCCCGCGCTGGCGGTCCAGTCGCCGGCGCCGGCCGTCACGTCGTACAGCACCACGCGGTTGGTCACGTGGTCGTAGTGGCCCAGGGCCCCGGGCAGCACCTTCGCCCCGGACGACCGCAAGAAACGCTGGTACTCCGCCCGGCTGCGGTGCACCACCGCCACCAACGGGAACTCCGGCTCACGCGGGCGGAAGCCACGCACGCGGACGTACGCCAGCAGCGAGCGGTACACCTGCTCAAACCGCTGGGCCCAAGCCTTGCCGGCGCCGGGCGGGTGGGCCACCAGGTAGTGGCCGGTGGACGTGAACTCCATCCGGCCGTCGAACTCGCCGTACAGCCGCTTGCGGAGCTCGCCGTCGGTCATCGGCCGGAAGCGGGGCGACGTCTTCTGGGCGCCGCGGGCGTCGGCAGCGGCGAAGTCGTGCAGCACGCCGTCGCGGCCCAGCAGCCGCACCCGGCTCGAGGTCCACGCCAGCGGCCGGCCCTCGACCACGCGGCCGTCGACCGTGGCCCGCAGCATCCACTCCGCCGCGTGCAGCCGGGCGGGGGGCAGCAACGCGGCGGCGGCGGTGGCCAGCAGGCAGAGCGGCGCGGCGTGTCGCATGGCGTCGTTGGGCGTTGGGCGGGGTGGATCGCGGCGTTTGGGGGGCGCCTACGGCAAGCGTACGTCCATCGGCCGTTGGGGGCGTGCTCCGCGGGTGCGGCCGGGCAGTGGCGACACGCCGCCCCACGCGGCCTAGAATGCACCGCAGCGGTTGCGCCGGTTGTGCGTCCGCCTTTTGCAACGCCCGGGGGCCCACGCATGCCACGCTCTGCAAGTCGTTTTTTGCTCGCGGCAACGGTTTTGGTTTTGGCGCCCGCAGCGTGCCCGCCCGCGTTGGCTGCCGAAGAGACCGCCGCGGCCACCCCCGCCGACGCAGCGCAGGCCGGGGCCGACCCGCAGGCCGAGCTGGCCGAAGAAGCCTCGCGGCTCGTCACGCAACTGGGCGCCGACACGGCCGCGGCCCGCGACGCCGCCCGGCAGAGCCTGATGGCGCTGGCCGGCAAGACCACCGCCAGCGGCGAGCGGCTGCTGGCCGCGCTGCCCGTGCCCGTCGAGCAGATGCCGGCCGCGGTGCGGACCGCCCTGGCCGGCGTCCGCCGCGAGGTGGCCGAGCGGCTGGCGGAGCTGGCGTCCGCCGCATCACGCGTCTCGCTGGACGTCGTGGCGGCGCCGCTGGAAGAAGTGCTCGCCGAGATCGAGCGGCAGACCGGCAACAAGCTGAAGGACCTGCGCGAGCAGTTCGGCCAGCAGGCGCCCGACCGGCCGGTGACGATCGAGATCGACGACGCGCCGTTCTGGGAGGCGGTCGACCAGGTGCTGGACGAGGCCGGCCTGGGCGTCTACGCCTACGCCGGCGAGCGGGCCGTGGCGCTCATCGCCCGCGAGCCGGGCGCCACGCCCCGCTGGGCGGCGGCCGCCTACGCCGGGCCGCTGCGCATCGAGGCCACGCGTGTGACCGCCGCCCGCAACTTGCGGCGGGTCTCGGGCGAGTCGCTCGCCGTGCAGCTCGAGCTCTCGTGGGAGCCCCGCGTGGCGCCCATCGCGCTGTCGCTGCCGCTGGGCGGCGTCCAGATCGAGAACGAGGACGGCCAGCGGCTGTCGCTCGCCCAGCCGGAGCGGACGCTCGACGTCGAGGTCGACCCCGGCGGGCAGACCACCGAGATGACGCTGCCCCTGCTGCTGCCCGACCGCCAGACGAGCCTGATCGCCTCGCTGCGGGGCGCGCTGCAGGCCATCATGCCGGGCCGCGAGGCAGAGTTCCGCTTCACCGGCCTGGCCGCCGGCGGGCCGCTGCAGCAGAAGCAGGGCGCGGCGTTGGTGTCCGTCGAGCAGGTCCGCAAGGCGGGCGAGATCTGGGAGGTGCGGATGCGGCTCCGCCTGGACGACGCCGAGGGCGCCGACGCCACGGAGGACGTCTTCGCTTCGCACCGCGGCTGGGTGCTGAGCAACGTCACGTACCTGGAGGACAAGGAGGGCAACCGGGTGGAGCACGCCGGCTTTGAAACCACCATGCAGCGGGGCAACGAGATCGGCATGGCGTACCTGTTCGAGCTGCCGAGCACCCCGGCGCCCGACGGGCCAGAAGACAAAGCCGGCGCCGGCCCCAGCGATGGGCCAGCCGCCGGCGGCATCGGCGATTACACCTGGGTGTACAAAACGCCGACGGCCATCCTCCGCGTGCCGATCGAGTTCGAGCTGAACCACATCCCGCTGCCGTAGCGGTGGGGCGTGGCGGCTGGGACGTGGGGCTCGCGGCCGGGCGCCCGGGGCGCCCCCTCCCCTAGCCATTCCCCTGAAGGCGGAGGGGGATTTAGCTGGCGTCTTTCTTTGCAGCGGGTTTGAACGCTTCGCGGTAGGCACGCTTTCCGCCGACCACCGGCAGCGTGAGCCGCGTGCCGCCCAGGTCGACCGAGAGCTCGGTGCCCGGCTCGGGCCACAGCGTGAAGTCGTGGTCGCTGGAGAAGATCATCAGGCCGATCTGCTGGCCGGCGGGGATGATCTGGTCGTCGGGCTGCAGGTCGAAGGCGACGTCGACAAACTTGCCCGGCGTGAGCGGCCGGCTGCGCGACAGCGAGCCGCGGTGCTCCTCTTCCGGGCCATTCTCGGCGCCGTTCTCGGAGCCAGCTTCTGTCGGCGCGGCCACATAGTTCTGCGGGTCGGCCCAGCCGCGGGTGATGATGTTGTCCGTGATCTTCGCGCCGGGGCGGTCGTTCCACGGCAGCGAGACCAGCCACACCGAGAGGTTCGCCGCCGGGCGGTCGCACGCCAGCCGCACCCGGATGCGTGGCGTTCCCGACAGGTGCAGCGGCCCGGCCAGCTTGGGCGTCGTGTACATCAGGCGGTGGCGGGTCCACTCGGCGGTGGCCAGCGCGCGGCCGTCGAACGAGTAGTTGTCCACCAGCGTCTCGACGCGTGGCGCCGCTTGCGGGTCTTTGCCCTTCGGCGCCCGCAGCCGCAGCTTGCCGTGCCGGGGCGCGCCGGCGGCCGGGTGCAGCGTGACCGGCTTCGCGCCGGGGTGCGGGTAGCGGTCGTAGGCGGTGGGCTCTTCGCGCTTGGCGCCCTCGCGGACGACCCACGCCCGCGGGTCTTGCTCTACGCCGTTCTCGACGCCGTGCAGGTAGCGTGTGAACCAGCGGTTCATCTGCTTCATGGGTGGCGGGCCGCCGTGGCCGCCCTGGTGGTAGTACACCTGGCAAGGCACGCCGCGCTCGCGTAACGCATCGACGATCCGCAGGCTGTGCTCCGGCACCACGTTCCAGTCGTTGAAGGCGTGGGCCATCAGCACCGGGCAGCGGACCCCGCCCGTGGCGTGCAGGTAGTCGCGGCTGCGCCAGAAGTCGTTGTAGTCGCCGGTGGCGCGGTCCATGTTGTCGCGGTAGAGGGTGTCGCGGATCTTGGCGTCGCAGCCGGCCCGCATCGCCTCGGCGCCGGAGTGGACGTACTCGTACAGGCAGTCGATGTCCTCGCCCAGGTAGCCGCCCGGGTGGCGCACCAGGCCGTTCGACCGGTAGTAGTGGTAGTACGACGTGTTGGGGGCGATGGGGATGATCGCCTCGAGGCCCTCAACACCGGTCGTGGCGGCGGCCAGGGCCAGCGTGCCGTTGAACGACGTGCCCGTCATGCCCACCCGGCCGGTGCACCAGCCGGCCGAGACCCGCTGGAAGCCCTCGGGCGAGGTGTAGCCGTCGGCCCGGCCGCACAGCCAGTCGATCACCGCCTTCGGGGCGAGCGACTCGTTCTCACCGCCGATGGTCGGGCAGCCCTGCGAGAGCCCCGTGCCGGGCGACGAGGAGTGCACCACGGCGTAGCCCCGCGGCGCCCACCGCTTGGCGTGCGACTTGGAGATGATCGGCCGCATGCCCTTCCGCTTGACCGGCGGCGAGGTCTTGCGCTCCGGCGGCTCGGCGCCCAGCTCCTGGTGCGGGTCCCAGAAGTACTCACGCCCCGAAGGCCCCGTGCCGGCGAAGTACGGGCTCGAGATGTACACCGCCGGCAGCCGCAGCCCTTCGGTCTCTGTCTGGCGGGGCCGTGTGACGCTCACGTGCATGCGGTCCAGCCGGCCGTCGTCGTCCGAGTCGAAGGGCGTCTCCACCCACAGGTCGTGCCGGACCCAGTAGTCTGGGTCGGCGAAGGCGGGCACAACCTGCGCCTCGCCATCCTTGAAGACGGGCACGGCCTTGGCCGGGTCGTCGGGCGAAGGCGTGTCGGGCGAGGGCGCGTCGGTTGGGGCCGCAGCGGGCGGCTCATCGCCGCAGGCCCACCGCCCGCTAGCAGAAAAAACCCAGCCCAAAAGCAGCAGGAGCAAGAATCGCACGTCGCGGCCTTTCATCGGGTTGTTGGGCAGCCGACTTAGCGGCCGGGTCGCCTCATTATGCGCAGGCGTGCAGGCATGGAAAAATCGGCCCCGCGCCGCCGCGGGCGGAGCCCCGTCTGCCGGTGTGTTGTCCCGGTGGCGGCGGCCGGTCAAAATGCACACCTAGGCGGCGGCATCGCTGCCAGGCCGCACGCTGCAGCCGCGGGCCAATTCGTTTTGCTCCGCCGGCTCCGCCCGACGCCCACCCTCCCTTCGTCGATCCCCATGCCCCAGCTGGTCATTTGCACGGCGTGTCAAAGCCGGTTTACGCCTTCGAAGGAGTGGGGCGCAGCCGGCGCCCAGCTTCCGCCTTGCCCACGCTGCGGGAGCAGTCTGACGTGGTTGGCTGATGGGGACGGTGCCCCAACAACGCCAAACGGAGCGCACGCTTTGCACCAGCCAGAAGCGGCACAGGAGGCGTCGCTTGGCGAGATACGCCTTGAGGGCAACGCGTACGCCAGCTTCGGCTTAGAATCGGCGGGCGAGCCGCGGCGGCCCCTGCTGGGCGTGCCGACCCTCATCGGCCTCGCTGCCATCGCGGCGCTTGGCGGGGCGGCCTGGTTGGCGTTGGTGCTGACGACCCCCGAGGCCGCCCCCGGACGCCTGCCACCCCCGCGAGAAGCCCAGCGGAGGCAACCCGCCGAAG
>JBCCQL010000039.1:0-13705 GCA_039024355.1 Planctomycetota bacterium | reverse complement strand
GTCGACCGCAGCCCCTATCGACGCCGGACCGGCCGACGCCGGGTCCTCCCTTGAGGTCACGCAGGGGCCGCCGCCCCGGATGATCACGGCCGAGCTCGAGAAGCTGTTCCACAAGATCAGCGACATCGCGTCGTTCCCGGCCATCGCCCGCAAGATCATCAACGTGGCGAGCAACGACGACGCTTCGGTCGAAGACCTGCTCGAGGTCGTCGAGCAAGACCCGGTCCTGTCGCTCAAGATCCTGCAGACGGTCAACTCCGCCTACTACGGGCTGCCGAACGAGGTGGCCGACCTCCGCACGGGCGTCACGCTGCTGGGCATGAAGCAGGTGCGCAACATGGCGCTCACGGTGATCGTCGGCCGGCACTACGCCATGCCGTCGGCGGTGGGCTACATCGACCCGACGAAGATGTGGGACCACTCGGTGTGCGTCGCCGCGGCCGCACGCGTGGTGGCCCAGAAGACCGGGGCGGCCGACCCCGACGAGGCCTACCTGGCCGGCCTGATCCACGACGCGGGGCTGCTGGTTATCGATCAGCAGTTCGAAAAGGAGCTGCCGAGGGTCTTGGCCCACTACAAGACCAACCGCTGCTGGATGCAGGCCGAGCAAGAGGTGCTGTCGTTCGACCACGCCCAGCTGGGCGCGTACATCGCGTGGCGGTCGGGCTTCCCGCACCGGCTGGTGGCCGCCGTGGACTACCACCACTGCCCGACCGAGGCGTCGGACGACGTGGCGCCGCTGTCGGCCGTGGTGTCGGTGGCCAACTACCTGGTCAGCCGTCTGGGGCGGATGGCCATGCAGGACCGCCGGCTCTCGCCGCCGCTAGAGGTGGTGTTCGAGCGGCTCCAGCTCGACCGCCGGCAGGTCCGCACCCTGTGGGGCGAGCTCGAAGCCGTGCTCGACACCGTCGGCGAGCTCAAGCAGCTGTGACGCCGGGCCGCGCCGCACCGCACCGCGCAAAGCGGCGTCCGCGTAGGGCCTCCGTCTTCTGCGGCGGCGGCGGCGAGATTGGCCGCGCAACGCAGTACGCCTGCCCCGGCTTTCGGCTTGGCCCGCTGGGTCTACGGATCGCCTACCGCTCCGCGAGTCGGCGCCGGGCCGTGGTCCGCCTCGTGCGGCGTGGGCTCGCCGTGCAGGTCGCAGATGGCGTTGTGCGCGGCGCGTTGCTCCGACTCCTTCTTGGTCCGGCCCCACGCCGCCGGGAAGCGACGCTTGCCCACCTGCGCCGATACCTTGAAGCACTTGCTGTGGTCCGGCCCCTGCTCGTCCAGCAGCGGGTACGTGGGCGTGACGCCGTGCTCGCGCTGGGCGAACTGCTGCAGCTGCGACTTGTAGTTGCCGCCCGTGGCGCCGGAAGCGGCGAGCTCGATCTCCGGCAGCATGTGCCGGTCGATGAAGGCGGCGGCCGCGTCCCGCCCCCCGTCTAGCTGGATGGCGGCGATGAGCGACTCGAACACGTCGGCCAAGACAGACTTGGGCACCCCCGGCGTGGTGGTCATCCCCTTCCCGAGGATCAAGAACTCTTCGATGCCCAGCTGCCGGCTGACCTTCGCGCAGGTCGAGCGGCTAACGACCACGGACTTGAGCTTGGTGAGGTCGCCCTCCAAGAAGTCTGGGTACAGCTCGTACAGCCGCTGGCACACCACGGCGCCCAAAATGGCGTCGCCCAGGAACTCCATCCGCTCGTTGGACGTCACCCGGCTGTCGGTGCCCGAGGCGTGCGTCAGGGCAGACTCCAGCAGCTGGCGGTCGCCGAACGTATACTCGATCCGCCGCTCGCAGGCGGCCAGCCGCGCGTCGAGCGTGTCGCCGCGGCCAGGTTCTGTGGCGCCGGGCGTGTTTGGCGTTGGCATGTTGCCGACCGATGCAAGCCGGTGAGGACGCGTATTGCTGGCAGAAGGCGGCTGGGCGTGGCCGTCGCACAGCAGGACCGCATGCGCGGGAGGAGCAGCACGCGAGGCGGTCGCCTGCCGCTCGGTCACATGCGCGGTTAAGCTAGCCAAGCGGGGGACCGCAGTCAATGCGGGCTCGCTCCGTGAGTGCGGAGGCCGCGGCGTGAGGGCCGTGGCGGACGCCTCGGCGACATCCTGACGACACGCCGGCCGGTCATGATCAACACCCTTTACCTGCCAGAGCTACGCGAGATGCTCGCCACGGGCGACGCCGATGGCCTGCGCGAGTTCTGCCAAGCGTTGCACCCGGCCCGCGTCGCAGAGTTCATGGAGGGGCTCGACGCCGGCGAGGCGTGGCGCGTGCTCGAGGCGTCTCCGCAGGAGCAGCGCGTCGCCGTGTTTGGCTTCCTGGCCGAAGACGTGCAGGTGGGCATCCTCGAGTCGGTCGACCCGGCGGACACCAGCCAGCTGGTCGCCGACATGCCGGCCGACGACCGGGTGGACCTGCTCAGCGAGGTCAGCCAGGACGTCGCCGGCCAGGTGCTGCCGCTGCTGCCCCACGCCGACCGGCGCGAAACGATGCGCCTGCTAGAGTTCCCCGAGGGGACCGCCGGCTCGAAGATGACGACCGAGGTGGCCCGCCTGTCGGCGAGCCTCACGGTGCACCAGGCGCTGGAGGCCATCAGCCGGCAGGCCGAGGACTCGGAGACGGTCTACTACAACTACGTCGTGGACGAGGACGACCACCTGCTGGGGCTGGTCTCGGCCCGCCAGCTGGTCACGCACTTCGGTTCGCCCGACAAGCCAATTGCTGACCTGATGCAGCGTGACGTCGTGTGCGTGCTAGCCACCGACGACCAGGAGGTGGTGGCCGACAAGGTGGCGGAGTACGACTTCCTGGCGATCCCGGTCGTGGACGATCACCGCCGGCTGCTGGGCATCATCACCCACGACGACGTGCTGGACGTCATGCGCGAGGAGGCCACCGAGGACGCGCACCTGGGCGCCGCGATCGACCCGCTGGACGACAGCTACCTGGTGACCCACTGGGCCACGCTGGCGTGGAAGCGGGGCGTGTGGCTCGGCGTGCTGTTCATCGCGGCGCTGCTCACCGCGCTGTCGCTGCGGTACTTCGAGGCGGGCTTCCAGCTGGTGCCGTGGCTTGTGCTGTTCGTGCCGCTGGTGATCTCCAGCGGGGGCAACTCGGGCAGCCAGTCCGCCACCCTCGTGATTACCGGCCTGACCAACGGCGACGTCACCGTGGGCGACTGGTGGCGCGTCATGCGGCGGGAGCTGCTGATGGGCCTGTGCCTGGGCTCGGTGCTGGCCGTCACCGGCTACGTCTGCGCCTACGCCCTGACGCGGCCCACGGGGGCCGTGGCGGCGCCCGCCCAAGCGGAAGCCAATGCACCGGCGGAGCAGCCGGCGCCGCCAACCGCGGGCCAGCTGCTGGTGCTGCCCATCACGCTGCTGATGGTGGTGATCTGCGGCACGCTGTGCGGCGGCACGCTGCCGCTGCTGTTC
The DNA here is from genome assembly GCA_039024355.1 of Planctomycetota bacterium. Taxonomy (GTDB): domain Bacteria; phylum Planctomycetota; class Planctomycetia; order Pirellulales; family Lacipirellulaceae; genus JBCCQL01. Next base: position 10,288 of record JBCCQL010000039.1, on the reverse strand, counting down.
GAGCGGCTCGGGTTCGACCCGGCGTTGATGAGCACCCCGTTCGTGGCGGGCATCATCGACATCGTCGGCATCGTCGTCTACATGAAGGTGGCGCTCGCGATCGTCGGCTACTAGGCGCCACCGGGGCCGGCTTGGGGCCCTCTCAGACGTCCAGCATGCTGTGGCCGACGTACAGCTGCAGGATTTGGCTCTGCACCTTGATGGCGCGGATCAGCACCCACACCTGATCTTGGGTGAACGTCTTGGGGTCGCTCTTGGCCAGCTCCTCCAGCTCGCTGGTCATCGCGGCGTGCTGGTCGGTGGCCACCTGCAGCTGCAAGCCGGTCTGCTTCCACGCCTGCCGCAACGCCGACCGGTCCTTCATCGCGGCGAGGTCTTCGTGCCGGTTGGCCAGCAGCAGGCACAGCCGCGCCACGTCCTGCGGCGACGCCTCGGGCTGCAGGGCCTCGATCAGGCCGGCGAGTTCTTGACACTTCATGGGTTTGACGCCGTCTGAGTTCGGCGCCCCGCTAGGATCGGACGCGGTGGGTCCGCACGGCGAAAAAAGCAACCTACGCCGCCAACACGCAGCGCCGCTCGCGTGCACCCGTAGTGTGGCGAGCCCGCGGAAACCGTCCGCCAAAAGGTAGGCCCCTCCCGTTGCGCCGGCACGCCTTTGCCGTCGAAAGTCTGCAGACCCCCGGCGGCCCAACCCGCACAACGCCCCGCCCGCGACACCGCCGCGGGGCCTGCGGCCGGCGCCGCACGCGTGCCACGCCCGCGGGCGACACGCCTCCGCGGGCCGACCGTTGCCACACAACGCCGGCGTGTGTCGAATGTGCCGGTAGCGACGGTCACACCAGCCGAGCGAGAAAGAAACCAACGCGGAGGAGTTCCTTGGCGAAACTAGGCGTCAACATCGATCACGTGGCCACGGTCCGCGAGGCCCGCAAGACGAACGAGCCCGACCCCGTCTGGGCGGCCACGCTTGCTGAGCTAGGCGGGGCCGACGGCATCACGCTGCACCTCCGCGAGGACCGCCGCCACATCCAAGAGCGGGACCTGCGGGTGATGCTGGAGACCGTGGCGGCGCCCATCAACCTAGAACTGGCCTGCTCCGACGATGTCGTGGCGATCGCCCTCGAGCACAAGCCGCACCAGGTAACCATCGTGCCCGAGCGCCGCGAAGAGGTCACCACCGAGGGCGGCCTGGATGTGGCGGGCGGGGCCGGCCGCATCGGCGACGCCTGCCGCCGGTTCCGCGACGCCGGCGTGAAGGTGAGCCTGTTCATCGACCCCACGCAGCAGCAGATCGACGCGTCGGCCGCCCTGGGCGTCGGCGCCGTGGAGCTGCACACCGGCGCGTACGCCCACGCCGCCGGCCGACACGAGCCCGACGCCGAGCTGGAGAAGCTCCACGCCGCGGTCGAGCTGGTCCGCGCCGCCGGGCTGACGATGCACGCCGGCCACGGCCTGACCTACCGCAACGTGAAGCCCATCGCCGCCCTGCCGGGCATGGGCGAGCTAAACATCGGCCACAGCATCATCGCCCGGTCGATCATGGTCGGCCTCGAGCAGGCAGTGCGCGACATGAAGCGGCTCATACACGAGGCCTCGAACTAACCACCTACACGAAACCCGGCGCTTCACCCTTCACCCTTCACCCTTCACCCTTCACCCTTCACCCTTCACCCTTCACCCTTCACCCTTCACCCTTCACCCTTCACCCCACCGGCGTAAGCATGACCAAAGGCGAAGCCTTCGCAGGACTGTCGGTCGCCCTGATCACCCCGCTGCGCGACGGCGAGGTGGCCTACGACACGTTCGCCCAGCAGATTGAGGTGCAGGTCGAGGCCGGCGTCAACTGTTTGTGCCCGGTAGGCACGACGGGCGAATCGCCGACGCTCTCGCACGAAGAGCACGAGCGGGTGATCGCCTTCGTCGTCGAGGCGGCGGCCGGCCGCGTGAAGGTCATGCCGGGCGTCGGCTCCAACAGCACGGCCGAGGCGGTGCGGCTGACGCGGTTCGCCGAGCGGGCCGGCGCCGACGCCGCCCTGCAGGTGGCGCCCTACTACAACAAGCCGACGCAGCAGGGCTTCTACGAGCACTTCAAGCGGCTGGCCGAGTGCTGCTCGCTGCCGCAGTGCGTCTACAACATCCCGGGACGCACCGGCCAGAACATCGAGGCAGAGACCATCGCCCGGCTGGCGGAGGTAGAGAACATCGCGCTGGTGAAAGAGGCGACCGGCTCGCTGGACCAGGCGTCGAAGATCATCGCGTCGACCAACCTGACCGTGCTGAGCGGGGACGACAGCCTGACGCTGCCGCTGATGGCCATTGGCGCCCGCGGCGTGGTGTCGGTAGTCGGCAACCTCGTGCCGGGCGATATGCTCGCGCTCTGCCGGGCCGCCGACGCGGGCGACATGGCCGCCGCCCGGGCCCAGCACCACAAGCTCTTCCCGCTGTGCCGGGACATGCTGAGCCTGTCGACCAACCCGATCCCGATCAAGGCCGCCATGCAGCTGGTGGGCCGCGACACGGGCGAGCTGCTGCTGCCGATGACGCCGCTCGAGCCCGAGGGCGTCGCCAAGCTGCGGCAGTCGTTGGCGGCCTACGGCCTGCTGTAGCCGCGGCGTTGCCGCCGGCCGGCGTGGGCGCGGTTTTGCCGATCGCACCGGACCTGCCGGCGCCGCGGGCTGCGGGCGCTGGCCCGGGGTTTGGATCGGCCGGTAGAGCCCGTTTTCGGCAAGGTTTGGTGGAGCGGCAGCCGGCAGAGTCAGACTAAGATAGCTAGGCTGCCCGCCTGCCCCGCACCGCTGCACCTGCTCATCTTGCCGGCCGACCATGCCCCTCTGCCCGCCAAAACTGCTCCCCGGCCGACGTGGGGCGTGGGTGGCTTTGCTGGCGGTGATCGTGGCGGCTGGGTGCGAGCGGCCGCCCGCCCCGCAGGCCGCCCCTTCGGCCGCCGACGCGGCGGGGCCCGCGCGGGTCTATGCACTGGGTTCGCTGCAGCCGGCGGGCGGCGTGATCTCGATCAGCGCGGCGCCGGGCGACCGGCTCAAGGCGCTCGACCCCGACGTCAAGGTCGGCCAGCGTGCCCCGGCGGATGGCGTGCTTGGGCTGATGGCCAGCTACGACATGCTGGCCGCCCAGCTCGACGCCCTGCAGGTAAAGCGTGAGCTCGCCGCCGAGAAGCACGCCCTGGACGTGACCCTGGCCCGAGCCAAGCTGGCGGGCGCCCGGGCCGCGGCGGCCGAGGCCGATGCAAAGCGTAGCGAGCTGCTCCTGCAGGGCGACCGGCTGACCTACCTGACCGAGGCGGCCGCCATCGCCCAGGCCGACCTGGAGCGGCTCCGCGAGATCGCCCGCGAGGACGCCGAGCTGATCACCCCGCTGCAGCTACGCCGGCAAGCGAACAAGGTCGAGCAGGCCAAGGCAGACCTGAGCATCGCCAAGCGTTCGCGCGAGGCGGCGCTGGAAGCCGCCCGCTCGACGATTGCCGCGGCCGAGGTCAACGTGCGGGCCGCCAACGCGGGCGTCGAGCAGCTTGCCAAGCTCAACCCGGTGCGGGCGATCGACCAAGAGATCGTCCTCGCCCGCCGGGCGCTGATGCCGGCGTTGCTGCTGACGCCCGACCAGGACCCGATGCAGTTCGACCCCGCCGGCAACCACCTCCGGGCCGGCGACGCTGAGCCGGGGCCGTACACCGTGCTGCAGACCTTCCTGCGGCCGGGCGAGGCCGTCACCCGCACGCCGGTCCTGCAGGTGGGCGACCTGGGCGCGATCGTCTGCTTGGCCGAGGTCTACGAGGCGGACGCCAAGCACATCCGCCCCGGCCAGGCCGCCCGCCTGACCAGCGACGCCTTTACCGGCGCGCACGCCGAGGGCATCGCCGGGCGGGTGGAGCGGGTGTCGCCCCTGGTGGCGAGCCCCGGCCTGCAGGCCCGCAACCCGCTGGCGCCGGTCGACCGGTCGGTGGTCGAGGTGGTCGTGGCGATCGACCCGGCCGACGCCGCCGCCACGGCCGAGGCGGCGCGCTGGATCGGCCTGCAGGTGAAGGTGGCCTTCGACGTGCCGCGGTAGCCCGCGCCCAACCCGATTGGCGGACCATGGCCACGCCCCTCGCCTGGAAGAACCTGAAGCACAACTGGGTGCGAACGGCCGTGGGCATGGCGGGCGTCGGCTTTGCCGCGATGCTCATCTTCATGCAGATGGGCTTCAAGGGCGCCATCGAACGCACGGCGACGCAGATCTACGACGCCATCGACTTCGACCTGATGCTCCGGTCGCCCGCCTACCTGCACCTGACCGAGCCGCGGTCCTTCCCCCGCCAGCGGCTGCTGCAAGCGGCGGCCGTGCCGGGCGTCGCTTCGGCCAGGCCGCTGCACGTCGGCCTGACCGAGTGGCAGACGCCGCCGCGGCAGGGCGATAGCGCACCAGCCACGGGCGCCGAGCAGGCGGCGGGCGTGGGCATCGGCCGCGGCATCCTTATCTTGGGCGTCGAGCCCGACGACGCCCCGTTCGCCGCCCACCGGCAAGACCTGCGCGACGCCGCCCGCCGGCTCACCTCGCCGCGGTTTTTGCTGATGGACACCAAAACCAAGCCCGAGTACGGCCCGCAGGCCGGCAACCGCTTCGGCCCGGCCGACGTCGGCGTCCGCACCGGCTTGGGGCCCAACCGGGTGCAGATTGTTGGCCTGTTCGAGCTGGGTTCTGGCATGGTCTGCAACGGCGCGTGCATGACCAATGTCGAGGGCTTTTACGACGCCAGCCCGCTAGAAACGCGCGGCCAGGTCAACCTGGGCCTGATCAAGCTGCAAGACCCGGCCGCCGCGCCTTCTGTCGCCGAAGCATTGCGCCAGGCCCTCGGCGCCGGGGCGGGCGACCTGGCCGACGTCGAGGTGCTGACCCGCGCGGAGGTTACCGCCCAGGAACGCCGCCGCTGGATGGTGGAGACGCCCTTCGGCGCCATCTTCCAGCTGGGCGTCGTGGTGGCGGTGTTTGTGGGCGTGGCCATTGTCTACCAGGTGCTGTCGAACGACATCGCCAACATGATGAGCGAGTACGCCACGCTGAAGGCCATCGGCTACAGCAACGACTACCTGACGGGCGTCGTGATGAAGCAGTCGGTGCTGCTGGCGGTGGTGTCGTTCGTGCCGTCGCTCGCCACGGCGTGGGCGTTGTACCGGCTGATCGCCCAGTCGGCGGGCATCCCGATGGACCTGACGCTCACAATCGTCGTGTCGGTGCTGCTGCTGACGGTGCTGATGTGCCTGGCGTCGGGCCTCGCGGCGCTGCGGAAGCTGTTCTCAGCCGACCCCGCCAGCCTGTTCTAACGCACAGAAGTCTCGCCCACCGCATGCCCCGCCGCCGCACACCGCTGGCCTGGAAGAACCTGACGCACGACCCGCGTCGGCTAGCCGTGGCGTGCGCGGGCATTGGTTTTGCCGTGCTGCTGATGTTCGTGCAGGTCGGGTTCGAGAACGCCCTGTTCGTCAGTCAGGTGCGGCTGATCAACGACCTGGAGGGCGACATCTTCATCACTAGCCAGGCCCGCTTTGCGTTGGCGGCGGAGAAGCGGTTCCCGCGGGCGTTGCTCTACCAGGCCGAAGCGGTGGAGGGCGTCGCCGCCGCGGCGCCGCTGTACGCGGAGTGGACCACGTCGGTGCTCAAGAACCTCTCGCCCGGCAAGTCGGCCAAAGGGTACCGCATCCGCACGTTCGGCTACCGGCTGGACCAGCCGGTGTTCAAGTCGCCGCGTGTGCAAGAGCAGGCCGGCCGGCTGCGGTCGCTGCAAACGGCCCTGATCGACGCCCGCAGCAAGGCGCCCAACTTTGACTTCCCGGTGGGCGACCCCGAGCGCCTCCGCGCCGCGCCCGCCGAGCTGGCGGGGCAGCGGGTGAGCCTGGTGGGCGCCTTCAAGCTAGGGGCCGACTTCGTGCACGACGGCAACCTGGTGATGAGCGCGGCGTCGCTGGCCCGGTACTTTCCGTACCGCAACCGGCGGGGCGACCCGCTGGCGGCGGTCGACATCGGTGTGGTCCGCATCGCCCCGGGCGAGCGCCCGGCCGACGTCCGCGACCGCATCGCCGCCAAGCTGGGCGGCAACGTCTGGGTGCACACCCGCCGCGACCTCCGCCGCCGCGAGATGCGGTTCTGGCGCCAGAGCACGCCCATCGGCGTCGTGTTTTGGGCGGGCAAGGTCATCGGCTTTGTCGTTGGCGTGGTGATCTGCTACCAGGTGATCTTCTCTGGCATCTCCGACCACATGCCCGAGTTCGCGACCCTCAAGGCCATGGGCTACAACAACGCCTACTTCACGCGGCTGATCGTCACCGAGGCGTTGTGGCTCTCGGCCATGGGCTTCGTGCCGGGCGCCCTGGTCAGCTGGGCGCTCTATGCTTGGCTGGGCGGGCAGACCGGCCTGCAGATGGACATGACCCCCGACGTGCTGCTGCTGGTGCTCGGGTCCACCATCGCCATGTGCGTCGTCTCGGGCCTGCTGGCGGTGCGGAAGCTGCTCACGGCAGACCCGGCCAGTTTGTTCTGAGCGTCCCAGAGAATGAGCGTCCTCCAAGACTGAGAGCCCAAAACCAGCGGCACACGAAACCGCAATCCGTCCGCCCGATGACGCCAGCCCCGCCACCCACAACCGAACCGCCCGCCGCCGCGGCGCCACGCGTGGTGGGGCGCCCGCGGGTGGTGGTCGATCACCTCAACCACTTCTTCGGGCAGGGCGAAGCCCAGAAGCAGGCCCTCTTCGACAACTGCCTGCAGGTCCGTGCTGGAGAAATCGTCATCATGACCGGGCCGTCGGGCTCGGGCAAAACGACGCTGCTCACGCTCATCGGCACGCTCCGCACCGTCATGGAGGGCAGCCTCTCGGTGCTCGACCAGGAGCTCAACCCGCAGGGCGTCGCGTCGTCGCGGCTGGTCGATGGCGTCCGCGCGTTTGTGGGCCGGCCGTGGAACCTGATCGCCGGCGCCACGGGCCTGCCCGCCCTGAGCACCGAGAGCCGCTTCGACCGCTTAATCACCACGCTCCGGCTGGAGCTGGGCTTCATCTTCCAGGCGCACAACCTGTTCGGCTCGCTCACGGCGTACGAGAACGTGATGATGGCCGCCGAGCTCGCCGGCATGGACCGCAAGGCCGCCGACGAGCGGATCCGCTACCTGCTCACCCGGCTGAAGCTGGGCCAGCACATGCACAAGAAGCCGGCCGCCATGTCCGGCGGGCAAAAGCAGCGGGTGGCCATCGCCCGCGGCCTGGTGCACAGCCCGCGGCTGATCCTGGCCGACGAGCCCACCGCCGCGCTCGACGCAGAATCCGGCCGCGAAGTGGTGACGCTCTTCCAGGAGCTGTCGAGCCAGCCCCGCACGCCGCGGCCGGGCGAGATGGGCGGCGGCGGCGATACCGACCCGTGCGCCATCATCATGGTCACGCACGACAACCGCATCCTGGACGTGGCGGACCGGATCGTGAACATGGTCGACGGGCACATCAAGACCGACTCGGCCGTCCGCGAAGCGGAGAGCAAGGTCAAGGGCCTGCAGAACGCCGCGCTGCAGCTGAAGGACCGCGAGCTGTTCAAAGACCTCACGCCCGCCACGCTGCTGCAGATCGCCGAGAACATGGGCATCGAGACCGCCGCCGCGGGCGAGACGGTCATCCGGCAGGGCGACCCCGGCGAGCTGTTCTACCTGATCGACTCGGGCGAGGTGGACGTCATTGTCGACCGCGACGGCAAACGAGAGACCGTCGCCCACCTCGAGCCGGGCGCGTACTTTGGCGAGGTCGCTTTGATCGAAGAGGCGCCACGCAACGCGTCGGTCGTCGCGACCCATCCGTGCCGCTTCTTCACGATCGGCAAAGAGGTGTTCGAGAGCGTGCTGGCGGCGAGCCCGTCGCTGGACGAAGAGCTGCGTCAAACGATGGCCAACCGCCAGTAGCCGCGGGCTACCTGCTTCGCCCCCAAGTCAATGGGCCGCGGCGCTGCACTCACAGGCTTCGCCGCAACCCCGCAGGCCACAGCTCTGCAGGCCGCAGGGCGCCGGCAGTCCGCCCGCGTCGGCGTGGCATGCGTGGCAGCCGAACGGGCCGCAGCAGCAGCCCGTGCAGCACTGCTCGCCGCACACCTGGGCTGCGTAGCCGCAGTCTGCCGCGAGCAGGCCCTGCACCTCCCGCAGGGCGACCTCGGCGACCTTCAGCTCGACGAGCTTCTCGACGAGCGACGCCTCGGCCTCGTATGCCCGGGCCCGCTGGGCGCTGATCTCGAAGATGCTGATGTCGTCCGCTTCGCGGCGCCGCTCGAGGTCTTCCAGCGTCTGCCGGCGCCGCTGGGCGACCTGCATGGCCAAGCGGACGCGGGCCTGCTGCGTGGCCAGCTTGTAGGCGGCGCCCTTGATCTTGCCCGTCGCTAGCTCCGTGGCGTCCGCTTCGATCATCGTGAGCTGCCGGCAGCGGATCGGCGCCTCGCACTCTTTGCAGTCGCAGCAGCGGAGGTGCGAGAGCACGCCCGGCTTGGGCGCCACCGCGCCCAGCGAGCCGTCGATCACCTGCAGCACCTGCCGGGCGACGGGCAGCGTGGCCTTCTCTAGCCGGCGCCGCACCAGACGCAGGCTCCGCAGGTCGGAGCGGGCGGCGACGCCCTCGGCCACCAGCAGGTCGATGTCCGGCGCGGTGAGCCCCGGCGCCCAATCGATGCGGGGCAGGAACAGCACCCGCTCGTCCAGCGGGCACCCCAGCAGCCGCTTGAGCTGCCCGTTGAGCTGCACCCGGGCGAAGCCGAGCTGCACCCGCTGGTCGACCAACTCGTCACGCTTGGCGGCCAGCGTGCCCCGCTCGCTGCTGTCCGGCCCCGGCAGGTTCTTTTCTCGCAGCACGTCGATGCGACGCAGCGAGGCGTCGATCTCCTCGATGCCCCGGTCGAGGAACTCTTCGGAGGCCTCAACGCCCGCCAGCAGGTAGAACGACGTGAGCGCCGCGGCGGCCGACGCCTTCCGCAGCTCGGCCGCCTGCAGCGACAACAGCGATCGCGTGAGGCACAGGCTCTTGGCGACGGTGTCGGACTCGCAACCGATCAGCAGCGACGCCCAATAGCGTTCTAGCTCCACGGCGTTGGCCACGGTCGTATTGGTTGCGGCGTTGCACTGGCACTCCGCGCGGGTCAGCACCTCGTACGCCTCGCCAACGCCCGGCAGCAGCGTGGGTCGCGGCTGCTCGCCCCCCTGTGTGGCCAGGCCGTCTGCGGTCGGGTCGATCGCGGCGGTGAAGGCTGCAAAGCCGTGCGACCCGACGGCCTCCGCGTCGCGATCAACACGCTCGTACACGCAGGGGGCGACCGGCGTGGCCGGGACGCGGCAACACGTCGAGCTCCGGCACCCACCCAGCATCGCCGCAGCGGCGAGCAGCACGGCGGCACGGGTTGCTAGCAGTTTCGTCACAAGCGGGACATCCGTTACAGAGCGGCGGGCTAGGGGAGCTATCGAGTGCGGCCTGTGCTGGCAGAGACAATCGGCCACGTTTTTCGGCATGTTCCGCTGGGCCCGTCTTTGCCGGTTGCAGCGGTTAGCCAGCCGAGCGGTCAGCCACCCCGTTGCACGTGTCGCTCACGACCGCCGCGGACGTGTGTCAAAGGCGGACGGCAGGCGCCGGCTGATCGGCGTAGCAGCGTGCGATTGAGGGTTCTGCCGTGGCCGCCAGTCTCAACGCAAGTTGTTTTCGCGATGCCGTTTACGCCGCCGCGGCAAACGTGCAACCGCTTTGCACAGCTGGCGGCCCGCCGATACATTGGGCAGCACACCTCCGGGACCGGTATCAGCCCAGCACGCGGCGTCAAAACCCCTGCTCACGCCCGGGCGTAGAACCCACCGGCCGGCCCGCTCGAACACAGCGGACGGACCCATCGCCGCGGCGTGAGACCACGCGCCACGTAGCAGCGCACCTAGAAAGGAACTGGCGGCATGAACCCCTACGCGTCGCTGGCGGACGACCACTACGTCAACATGAACCTCAACACCGAGACGGAGCTGTCCGGCGGCCGCGAGACCGTGCTGCATTTCGCCGAGCAGATGCAGAAGAAGTACCCGGAGATGCGCAACTTCTACGCCCGCGACAAGGGCGACTTCGTCCTCGAAGAAGACAAGGACAGCGGCGCCTACCGCTGGTGCTCGGTAGAGACCCGGCGGGTGGCGTCGGGCTGCGTGAACCCCCAGTCGCTGGACGCCGCGGCCCAGCAGCACCTGCACACGCTCGACCTGGCGCCGTACGTGCTGTCGGTCAGCCCGCTCGACTGCGCGGCATTGGATT
>JBCCQL010000038.1:0-13735 GCA_039024355.1 Planctomycetota bacterium | reverse complement strand
CTACAAGCGGGTGACCGGCGGGCCGTTGGACCCGACCGACACCGAGTTCAGCGGGCACGAGAACACGCAGACCAGCGAACGCCAGGCCCGGGCGGCGGTGGCGTCGACCGGCATCGGCGGCGGGCAGCTGCGGCTGTTTACCGGCGCGGGGGGCGAGCTGGCCGGCCCCGCGGGCAAAGAGTCGCCCGTCGAGCGGCTGCGTGCCGGGCAGTGGGTCATGCTGTTCGGCCCGCACCCAGACAGCACGTCGACCCAGCCGCTGCTGTTCTGCCAGTGGTACCGCGTCATCGCCCTGGAAGAGGGCGTTGACGACGACGGCGACGGCCTGCCGGACCCGTTCGTCTTTGTCCGCGGGCCCGACTGGCCGTGGGCGCCGGGCGGCGACCAGACGCAGGCCGCCTCGGGCCTGGCCAACGACCTGCGGGCGGTGATCATGCCCGACGTGGCGGCCGTACGGACCCGCACCATGAAGCTCAACGCGGGCGCCGCTTGGGGCATCGATTAGCGCAGGGCCAATACCACGGGGCCAATAGCACGAGGTCAGCGGCGGCGCGGCTTCACGCGTCCCGCACGCGAGCCGCCCGCCCAACGGCGGGCAAACGATTAGCCGGAGAACCGAGACGATGCCGCTCCCCAACCGCCAGAAGCACACCGAGCGTCTCCGCCACGCCCGCCGCCGGCTGCGGCGGCTGCAGCAGGCCCGCCAGCGGCGTGGCGTGCTGCTGCTGGTGGTGCTGAGCATGCTGACGCTCTTTCTGCTGATCGGCGCCACGTTCGTGGTGTACACGTCCAGCTTCCGCACAACGGCCCGCGTCGCCGAACGCGCCAACCAGACCTCGCTGCAGGCGGGCGACCGGCTCGACCGGGCGCTGCTGCAAGTGCTACGCGACACCAACAACCCGCACTCCGCCCTGCGGTACCACAGCCTGCTGCGCGACGTGTACGGCAGCGACGGCTTCGTGGGCCACGTCTACGCCGGCGACCCAGAGCGGCTCAACGCCAGCGGGGCGAGCACCGTGCCGCACACGCCGCGTGGCGGCAACCCCGCGGACATCGGCGACGGCTTCTCCGGGCCGCCCGTCACGCAGTCCATGGCGGGCAACTACTCGTTCTGGGCGTCGCGGTACGCGTCTGCCACAAACCCCGCGAACCCGCTCGGCCCGACGCGTGGGCAGTTTATCGACATCTTCGTGCAGGACGACCTCGGCCTAGAGAACGCGGGCTCCACGCTGCTGGCGACGCCGGCGGCCAACCTCGGCCTGCCGGCCGAGTACGTCGTCGACCTGGAGCTCGACGAGAACGGCCTAACCACCAACCACCGGCTGTCGCGGACGGGCGGGTACTACAACGGCTGCCTGCTGACCATCCTCGAAGGCCCCGCCAAGGGCCAGACCGCCCGCGTCGTGCAGTACGACTACTTCGTCAACGACCCGGAGAACACAAGCGTCCGCCGCAACATCGCACGCTTCCGGGTGATGGCCTTCACGCGGAGCGACGGCACGCCGCTGCGGCTGGGGCTGCACCCGCAGGCGGGCGACCCGAACGACCTGGTCTACGCCGTGGACCGCGGCAACCCCATCGGCGTGGTGAACGACAACGACCCGTTCTACGGCGTCCGCGTGATGGTCAACGGCCGGCCGTACGGCGGGTCGGGCGTGGGCTTCAACCCGTTCGCCGGCATCGCAGACCCTAAGCTCTCGACGGTCGAGATCGCGCCGGTGGGCAACAGCGGGTGGGTAGGCGTCGAGACGGCCCTGACGCCCAACGCCCGGTACTTCCAGCCGTCGCTGGCGGCCAGCTTCTCGGCCGCCGCCGGCACGCCGTACGTGGGCCTGCCGGGCACGGTCGACACGTTCTACGGCAACCCCCTGGGCGCCTACACGCTGCTGAACACGCTGGGCAGCCCCACGCAGTTCTACGGCGGCTACCCCGGCGCCGGCGGCAGCAACGAGTCGTACGACGCGGCCGACTACCAAAACATGTTCCTGGCCCTGCAGCCGCTCACGCCCCGGCCGGAGGGCCGCGTCTTCAGCCCCGCCACGGGCCCGCTGCCGCTGACCGACCCGGCGGCCGCGGCCGTCATCAACGGTGGCGTCGGCGCCAGGCTCGACCTGGACAACGTCCCGGTGCCGTCGTTCCACCGCCCGGCGCTGGTCAACTACTGGCTGCACCGCCTGTACCGGGCGCCGTGGCTGGCGGCCGTCGTCAACGATCCGCAGGCGCGTGTGCGGGCGATCCTGCGGCCATTCGACGCTGATGGTTTTCCGACCGAGGGGATGACGCCCGCCGTCGCCGGACAGATCCTCGCCATCAAGCGGAAGATCAGTCTGCGGCCGCTGCGTGAGGACCACCCGAACTTCGACGGCAGCAACCCCAGCGCGGTGTACGCCAACCGGCCGGCCCCGACAGACACGGGCCTGCGGTTCGTCGATCAGCGCGGCACCACCGGCGCCGGGCAAGAGGCGGACGACCAGATCACGTTCCCGTTCTGGGAGGCCACCGGCCCGTGGGACGTCGACAACGACAACGACGGCGTGCCCGACAGCATCTGGGTCGACCTGGGCGACCCCGTGCAGGAGGCCGCCGACGGCCGGCTGTACAAGCCGCTCTACGCCATCCTGATCGAAGACCTCGACGGCCGGCTGAACCTGAACGCGCACGGCTCGCTCGATCAGCTGCTCACCATCGACAACGACGGCTCGAGCAGCGCGGCGCCGGTGCCGGCGCCCGAGGTCAAATACGGCAACGCGGGCCTGGTGCTCGACAACTTCAACCTGCCCACCGGCGCGAGCACGCTGCTGGGCCTCAGCGGCAGCCGGCTGCTGTCGACCAACCAGCTGCCGCCGGGCGCCGGCTGGGGCCCGGCCGACATCTCGCCGCGGCCGGTTCTTTCGCCCGACTACCTTCCGCCCGCCGCGACGCCGGCCAACACGCTGCTGCTGCTCGACAACGCCCCGCGCGAGGACGACTACGCGCGGCTGCTGTTGGGCCGCAAGTACAACGTGGCGGACGCCCCGTTCGCCAGCGTCGCGGCGGACAGCCCGTGGGGCCGGTACGGGAGTGTTTCGGTGGTCGAGCAGGTTGCACTCAATCAAGTGGTGCCTGTGGCTGCTATCGGCCTGCCGGCGCCGGGGCTGACGTTTGTCGCCGGGGCCGCGGTGGACACCCGCGACTGGATCGCCCAGTACAAGCTGTTCGACTACCCGGAGCGGGCCACCACGCCCAGCGGCTTCGGCACGCCGCCCGACCTGCGGTCGCGCTACGCCACAGGCCTGAGCTACACGGGGGCGAAGGTCGGCGAGGCGGTCCAAGACCTGTTCCAGCCGACGCTGCTGACGGACTCGCCCTACGAGGCAGACCTGATGTCCGCCGCCCGGCGGGGGCAGCCGCAGGCGTACTCGCAGGCGCGGCCGGACGACGCGTTGTTCTCGCCGGGCGAGCTCGAGCGGCTGCTGCGGGCGCTCGACCCCGACGCGGGCGACCTGCCCAACCGCTTGTGGGACTTGGTCGACGCGTTCGACCCCAACAAGCTGGTGGTGCAGCAGTCCGGCGTGAACGCGCTGGCGGCCGGCGGCGGCGCGCCCGAGTACCAGCCGACCACCGTCGAGCTGGTGCAGGCCCAGATCGAGGCCGCCATCCGCCGCCGGGCGGTCACCACCGAGAGCGTCGAGATCCCCGCCCCGGGCGACGACTGGAGCAGCCGCCTGGTGTACGGCGCCGACGGCCGGCCGGGCCGCGGTGGCTTCGACGAAGAGGGGCCGGACACGTCCAACGACGCGCCCGACGCCGACACCACGTGGGACGGCTCACTGGCCGACGCCGACGACCTAGACAACGCCGGCGAGTTCAACCTGTTTGCCGACGGCTCGGATGTGATGCCGATCGACGCCAACGGCAACGGCGTGATCGATGCCGCCGAGGTAGCCAGCGCGGTGACGGCCGCCTTCGCCCAAGGCATCGACGACTACGTGGTGATCATGGGCGCTGCGCCGCCCCAAAACGCCCGCCTGCTGGACTACCTGCGCTACCGCGTCGTGCTGGAACTGAAGCGGCGTGATGTCGGGTTGCCATCGGGCACGCCGATCCGCTCGGTGTTCCCGGACGCGAACCGCTCGCAAGTCGCCGGCGGGTTCTATGGGTTTACGATCGCAGACATGGACGCGCTCGAAGCACGCGTCAACCAAGTCATCTACGGCAACAACCAGGCCTTCGCCGAAGGCACGCGGCATGCGCCGGGCGTGGCGGCCAGCCCGACGCTGGCCAGCTACGGCGGGCTGCTGGCGCCGGAGGTGATCTCGGGCCTGCGGATGGACGTCAACCGCCCGTTTGGTGACGGCCGCGACAACAACGGCAACGGCGTTGTGGACGAGCCACTCGAAGCCGGCGAGCCGTGGATCGACGCCGACGGCAACGGCGTCTGGAACAACGAGCCGTTCCTCGACCTGGACAACGACGGCCGCTTCTACGCCGACGTGAACGCCGACGGCCGGCTGGATGTGAACGACTGGGTCGACGCCACACCGGACGGCGTCAACAACCCGCTGCCGGTGGTCGACTCGCTGTACGCCGAGCAGCTAGGCACGCCCGTGCCGTTCGACCACACCGGCGGGGCGGACGCCAACGGCCGCGGCGCGGTGTTCAACGTCGACAGCCGGGTGCGGGTGTACGACGACGGCCGCATGGCTCGGCAGCTGTACGCGCGGCACCTGTACTGCCTGATGCTGCTGCTGATGGACGAGGACTACCTGGCGCCGTTCGACCCGAAGGACCCGCAGGTGGCGTTCTACCTCGACCCCGACTCGTTCCTGCCCGGCACGGGGGCGCCGGGCGCCCCGCCGGTGCGGCGGAGCGTCGCGGGGCAGATCAAAGAAGACCTGATGGCCGCCGACGCCTCGCTGACCGACGCCGAGGCGTCGGCCCGCGCGCGGCGCCTCGCGCAGCGTAAGCTCACGTGCCGGCGGATTGCGCAGTGGGCGATCAACTGCGTCGAGCTCCGCGACGCCGACTCCATCTGCACGCCGTTCGAGTACGACGAGAACCCGTGGGACGGGTGGAACGTGGTGGACGAGGCGGGCGGGCGGGTCTTCCCGCTGGACGGTGACGCCTCGACCGACGAGAACCGGATGTTCACCCGCAGGCTGTCGCCGGCTGACGGCTGGTCCGCCCCGGAGCGGCGGTTTGCGCACCCGGGCGCCGCCGGCGGCATCATCCCGGACTCGGTGCAGGTGGCGGCGTTCCACCAAACGCGTGGCCTGGTGTGGGGCACGGAGCGGCCCGAGCTGCTGCTGACCGAGGGCCTGGCCCTGCACGACCGGCGGGTGAGCGACGAGACCGCTGGCGGCGTGATCGCCGGCCAGGGGGCGCCCGACGCCAACGCGCCCGGCGCCGAGCAGGAGCCGCCCGAGGACGACCTCGACCAGTTCTTCCGGCCCAAGGGCACGGCGTTTGTCGAGGTGTACAACCCGTGGTCCGCCGACGGCCAGCTGCCCGCGGAGCTGTACCGCGACCGCTTCGGCCGGCTGCGCTTCGCCGAGATGGACCGCGACTCGGAGGGCGACGGCCCGCCGGTGGACGCCAACCTGGACGGCCTGGCGGACACGGACCCGCTGGACGACGTCCCCGTCCAGGGCGTGCTGCTAGACCGGCTGAGCGACGGCGAGGCGTCCGTGAGCGTCTTAGGCGCAGACGGCCGCACCCAAGATGTGCGGGCGCCGTCGCCGGTGTGGCGGATGATCTGCATCGAGCAGCACCCCGAGGTGCGGAACGACGACCCGTTCGACGACGCCACCGACCGCGGCATCTCTGAGTACCTGTCGTTCGAGCGGGGCCTGGGCAACGACCGGGCGCCGGAGGCCTACCGCAGCGTGGCGACCGAGGCCCGCGCCACCGCCGAGACCGTGCTAAACACGCTGGGCGGCAACAACGTGTTCGGCAACCGCAACGACCGGGCGCTCACCCGGCTGCGGGCGGCGCTGGTGAACCTGCGTGGCGAAGTGCCCGACCCCGCGCGGATACCGGACCCGGACTTCCCGACGTTCGACCGCGACGCCACGCCGGTCGCCCAGCAAGCGGGCGGGCGGTTCAGCTTCCGCAAGCCGCTGGAGTACATCGAGCGGGAGTGGTACTTCACGCGTGAGCCGTCGTTCGACTCGTCGGGCGCGGCGATCGGCGGGCCGGTGCCGTTCGCCCCGCAGAGCGTCGCGCTGTGCATCCCCGACCGGCCGATCCGGGTCAACCTGGGCGTGGGCGGCGTCGGCGGCGGCGTCTCGCTGCCCGACGGCAACGACGAACGCCGAGAGCTGTGGCCCGAGGGCGTCGCGCGTGGCCGCCTGCCCGGCGGGCGGACCAACGGCGAGCTGCTGATCTACAAGCGGAGCTTCCCGCCGATCGAGCAGATCCCGAACGAAGAGCTGGCCCGCACCCAGGGCAACGGCCGCTTCCGCACGCTGCCGCTGGCGCCCATCCTGCCCGGCCAGTACGGCGTGATCGGCTCGACCGGCTTCGAGTACCAGCAGCTGCCCGGCATGTACGTGACCCGCATCGGCCGGTCGACCGAGGAGACCGCCGAGAGCGCCCGGCTGGGCGACACCGCGGTGCGTGGCTCGCGCCGCATCGAGCTGATCCCTAACCGCAACCCGTTCCTGCACCAGGTGTGCGTCGGCCGCAACTTCGGCGACGAGTTCCGCGTGCTGGCGCCCGTGCCGGTGGGCGGCGTGAACAAGTACGTGGTGAACGTTACCAACCCGTCGCGTATGCCGAGCGGCCCGGACGACCTGGCGACCACTATCGCCGGCGTGGGCATCCGGAACATGAAGGACTTCAACGACAGCGAGCAGCTGCCCGCCTTCTACACGGCGCCGGCGCGGGCCCGGGCGGGCAGCGGTTTCTCGTCGCATGAGATCGACCCGACCAACCCCGACGACATGCGGCTGTACAGCATCCGCCCCGTGGTGGCGGTGCCTGTCGACGGGATGAACATCTCCGAGCCGCTCGACGGCTATGTGCTGCGGCGCGCCGAATTGCAAGAGGGCTTCAGCCTGCCGTGGTCGCCCAACGAGTACGCGGGCGAGGGCACCTACGGCAAGCAGGGCGAGACCGAGGAGATTGGCTACGACGTGCCCTTCGACCTGGCGCCGGAGCTGATCGTCAACCACACGACGCCCAACTACCGATCGGTGCACCTGCAGCGGCTGGCCAACCCGCTGCTGGCCTGGAACCCGCCGCCGCTGCGTGTCGACGGCACGCCCCACCCGCAGCACGACGCCGCCCGGCCGGTCAACCCGTACCTGACGGTGGACTCGATGTCGCTGGACGTCACGGCGATGAACAGCATCAACACCGACGAGGAGAAGATAAACCCCGAGGCCGCCGCCGAGGGCGACGGCGGCGGCGAGAACCTGCCGCCCCGGACCGATGGGCTGGTGCGGCTGCTGCGGCAGGGCGGCGACCCGGCGGACCTGCACAAGCAGGCCCACTACCGGCCGGTGCTGGGCGACATCCGCACGCCCGGCGCGGGCGGCCCCAGCCAGCAGAACGACGCCGGCAAGATCATGATGACGCTCGGCACGCAGTTCCGCGGCGCCAACGAGCAGTCGACCGCCTACGGCGGCACCTTCGCCGCTCCGACGCTCATCGATACCCTGCAGCCCGCCCGGCTGATCTTCCGGCAGGAGCGGCCCAACCAGCTCATCGACATCCTCGACAACCGGATCGACACCTCCAGCACGCTGGAGGCCCGCGGCAGCTACGTCACGCCCGCGGGCGAAACGGCGATCGACATCGCCGCCGAAGAGGTGCTGGCCGCTACCGGGGCGCTGCACGACCTGACGATGGACTACGTCCTGCGGCACTCGCTGGGCTACGACAACAGCGCGGTGGTGCGGCAGTACTTTGAGAACCCCGACTTCGGCGCCGGCGGCGGCGCCACTAACCGCGAGGACCGCCGCTACTACCGCGGCAAGGTCGACCTGGTGGGGTCGTTCTCCTCGGCCCTCAACACCAACGCGTTCGATACGCAGGCGGACAACTTCTGCTACCGCGTCGACATCAACGGCGACGGCCTGCTGGGCGATATTGTTGGCGTGCCGCGTGTTAACGAGGCAAACCGGTTCACCGCGGACGACCCCCGCACGACCCCGAACGAGAACAACGCGTTCGACTACCGCGACAACGACACCTACCCGTGGCTGGCGTGGGGCAATCGGCCGTTTGTCTCGGCGGCAGAGATGCTGCAGGCGCCGGCTTCGTCGTCGTCGCGGCTGACGCTGGACTTCTCGGTCTCCAACCCGCTTCAGCCGGCCCCGCCCAGCCGGTACGACGGCATCGCCCTGCCGCAGCCGGACCGCAGCAACGGCGTGGGCGACCAGGCCCACAGCGGCGACAACGGCGCATTCGAGACCAACGAGGCCCGGCTGGGCGCCTTCCGCCACCCGTACGGCCACCTGCTGAACGCCTTCCAGGCCACGTCGGCGTCGGCCACGGTCTTCGAGCTGGGCGAGGACGCCATACCGGTCGGCTCCGGCAACCTGTACCGCATCAAGGACTACCTGGGCACGCCGTCACGGTTTGTGCAGACCGAGGTGCTGATGGACGCGGCGTTGTTCAGCCAGCCGGGCCCCGACCGCCTGGCCCAGCCGGCCGCCCTGAACACGGACGACGTCCTGCTGGGCGACCCCCGCCAGCCGTTCCAGGCGCCCTTCAACCGGGTGGCCAAGCACCGCGAGCCGGGCAAGGTGAACCTTAACACGGTGGTCGGCCGCGCCGACCCCAACGAGCCGGCCGACGTCTGGTCGCCCGTCTACGACGGCCTGATGCAACGCGTGGAAGACAGCAGCCGCATCAACTACGCGAGCGCGGCCGACCCGGACGACGACCTGCTGATCACGGCCGGCCACCTAGGGCCGGCGTGGCGTGACGTGGTGGTGAGCCGGCGGGGCTACACGCTCACGCCACCGCCCGCGAATGCGGGCGCCGCGTCGGCGACGAAGGTCGCGACCTACTCCCCGGATGTGCTCAGCAGCAACTTCCCGACGCGGTTCGCCAACCCGTTCCGCTCGGCTAACGCGGGCGACCTGGCGCCGCTGCCGCAGCTGGTAGTGGCGGACGTCGACGCGTCGGTGATGCGGTCGCACCACGTCTCGCCCGGGCCCGACGGGCAGTGGGGCGTTGCGTTGGTCGACGACCGCCTGGTGTCGAAGGTGGCGGGCACGCCCGACGGCAACCTGCTGGTGGACGACGCTACCGAGGCGGGCGCCGGCGACGACTTCTTGCTGGCAAGCCCGACGGGCGCCCTGCCGGACTCTCGCCGGGCGACGCTCGCGCAGCTCGACCCCGCCGGCCAGATCACCGCCCCGGTCGAGCCGCTGTTCGCCGCCGGCGTGAGCGAGCCGGCGCTCGACGCGGCACGCAACGCGGGCATCGCGTACGGGCCGATGACGCGGCTAGAGAACCTGACGACCACCCGCAGCGGCTGCTTCGCCGTGTGGATCACGGTCGGCTTCTTCGAGGTCACGCCGGCGCCCACATTCGAGACGGTCCGGGCACGCTTCGGCGACCCGCTGGGCGGAGACCCGGTGGTCACCGCGCGGGCCCGGGACCTGTACAACCGCGTCTACCCGGACGGGTACCAGCTGGGCCGCGAGCTGAACATCGACACGGGCGACACGCGGCGGTTCAAGGCGTTCTACATCATCGACCGCACGCGGCCCGTGGCGTTCAAGCCGGGCGAAGACGTCAACAGCGAGGCGGCGATCCTTGTCCGGCGGCGGATCGAGTAGCTGGCCGCCGCCGCGCGACACGTTTCCGTGGACGAGCCAGCCGGATGACGCCCGCACACCATCGCTGGCGGAACCACCCATGCCCGACGCCGAGCCCGGCACACCAACACACCGCCCCGGCGGCGGCTTCCCGATCAAGCCGCTGCTGACGGTGGTGATCTTGCTGTTGGTCGCGGTGGTGCTCAACCGGTCCGCCCCCAGGCGTACGCCACACACGCCGCAGCCGCTGCCGCCGCTGTGGGTCGAGGGGTGGCTGAACGCGGGGGCGGCGCCGCCGGGCGCCGAGTCGTTGCGTGGCAAGGTGGTGGCCGTCGATGTCTGGGCGTTGTTCTGCCCCCCGTGCCGGGCGGCGATGCCGGAGCTGGTCGAGCTCAACCGGCGGTTCGGTGGGCGGGAAGACTTCGTGCTGATCGGCCTGACCACCGACCCGCACGAAAGGCCCGAAGACGACCTGGACGCCCTCCGCCGGTACGTAGCCGGCGTGGACGGCATGGACTGGCCCATCGGCTACGGCGCCCGGCTGACGAAAGAAGCGCTGGGCGTCCGCTTCATCCCGACGCTCCTCCTCTTTGATCGCGACGGCATGTCGGTCTGGCGCGGGAGCAGCGTGCCGGCGCTTGCCAAGGCGATCGAGGCCGAGCTGGGGTCGTGACCAAGCGGCGCCGGGCTCAGCGTCCCGCGAGTTGGGACGCCCGCCGCAGGCACAGGCGTATCCGCTCTTCAACCAGGGCGAGCAGCGCGGCGTCGTCGAGCCCGGAAGACTCTTCGACCGGGATCGCCTGGCCGTAGCACAAGCCGACGCGTACCGGCTTTGGCAGCACGGCGCCGCGGGGCATCGCCCGGTAGGGGCCGTCGACCGCCACGGGGACGATGGCCGCCTTGCCACGGCGCACCAACGCCAAGAAGCCCGGCTGCAGCGGCTGCAGGGCGCCGTCGCCGGTGCGGGTGCCTTCCGGGAAGAGCAGCACGGCGTCGCCCTGCTTGATGCGTTTGAGCGTTGCGCGGATGCCCGCCAGGCCGGTCCCCTCGCGGTCGATGGGCACGGCGTCGTACGAGCGGATGAGCACGCCCAGCGGGCCCGTGAACAGCGTGTCCCGCGCCAGGTAGGCGATCTGCCTGCGGCACATCACGCCCACGATCACCGGGTCGAGGTGGCTTTGGTGGTTGCAGACAAAGACGGCCGGCCCGTCCATAGGCACCGCCCGGTGCCCCTCGCGGCGCAGGCGAAACCAAACGCGGAACGCCGCCCCGGCCACGTACTGGGTGAGCCGGTACCACACACGCTTCCAGAGCGGGCGCCGCATCAGCGCGGGCCCCCGGCGGCGGTGCGCCTCGACGCGACGATGGCCATCAGCCGCTCGACCACCCGCTCGGGCGAGTCGCCGTCGGTGTTGACCTCGATCATCTCGTCGGTCTTCGCCAGGGCGCCGACCGGGCGGGAGAAGTCGCGGGCGTCGCGCTCCTGCTGCTTGGCCAGCACCTCGCCGAAGGTGACGTCCTCGCCGCGCCGCCGCAGGTCGTCGTACCGGCGTTGGGCCCGGACGGTGTCGCTGGCCGTGAGGAAGATCTTGCACTCCGCGTCGGGGAACACGACCGTGGCCTGGTCGCGGCCCTCGGTAACCACGTCCTGCTGCTGGGCGGCCCGCCGCTGCAGGCCAACCAGGTGGCCCCGCACGCCCGGGTGGTCCGCCGCGTGCCGCGTGGCGGTGGTGATCTCGAAGGTCCGGATGGGCGTGGTGACGTCCCGCCCGTCGACGCGGACCCGGCCGTCGGTCAGGCGGATGTCGAGGCTCTTGGCGACCTCGAGCAGGGCGTCGGCGTCCCGCAGGTCGACGCCACGCTGCATGGCGGCCCAGGTCACCGCGCGGTACATGGCGCCGGTGTCGAGGAAGCGGAAGCCGAGGCGTGCCGCCAGCACCCTGGCCGCGCTGCTCTTGCCGGCCCCGGCGGGGCCATCGATGGTGACGATCATGGGGAGGGCTGGTTCGTCGTGCTTTTTTCCCCGCGTCGCTCCGCCGCGCGCGAGACCGGCCGCCGCGCGCCCGTTTGGCTCCGTTGCCGTTGGCGGCGACTCTACCATGCCGCCTCGAGTTCTAGCCAGCCGTAGGGCCCGATTTCGACCACCGCGGCGCCCTGCTCCACGGCAAGCTCCTCGTCATAAGCCGAAGCGGCGTGGCCGCCCTGCGTCGAACCGGCTGCGGCGCCCTGCGTCGACGCAGCTTGGCCGCAGACCTTCGCCGAACGGATGGGCCGCCACAACCGGACACGCGTGGTGGCGGCGCGTCCCTCGGTCTCGATCAGCCGCAGCCGCACGCGGCGATGGCCGCCCTCGCCGGGCGGGCCGGGGGCGATGGCGCTGACCTGCACATTCCCGGCGTCGGCGTGCAGCCACCAGCCGCTGCGTCCAGCGGCGGGCGGCGCAGCGGCCGGCGCCTGCAGCGGGCCACCGAACGCCGCCAACGCCAGCCGCATCGGCAGCGGCTCGTCGATCGCCACGGCGTAGCGGCACGCTTCGCCCAGCCGGGCGTCCAGTTCGATAACCCCGGCGCCGCGTCGTCGGCCTGCACCGGGCCGGTCTGGCGCGACCGTTACACGCCGCTGGCCCTGGCCGAGCTCGAGATAATCGCCCACCAAGAACGAAGCCGTATGCACCGGCAGGCGGGCCCACTGCAGGCCGCGGTGCAGCCGCCACTCGCCCGGGCCGACGTTGAGCCGCAGGGCGATCCGCTCGCGCTCGCCGAGCAGCGCCGTCGCCTCGACCCGCACGGCGAAGACCGCGTGCGACGCGCCGGCGGGCAGCGTGATGGCTTGCTCGAAACGGGCCAGCTCCCGCCCGCCGGCGCCGACGATGGCGCCGCGGCTACGGATGGCGCCGCAATCGCCGCTCGCCTGCACAACGTCGATCGCTTCGGCCCGCATCTCGGCCGGCATCGTGGCGCCCCGGGCGGACACAGCAAACAACCGCTGCGACACCCGGTTCGCCCGCACGCCGTGCCTGCGTAGGGCCTGCAGCCCGCCGGTTTCTGGGTGCAGGCGTGCTTCGAGGGACTCGCTGCGGAGCGTGTGGCCCTCGGCACGCGGCGGCGTAGGCGGGGCCGCGGCGTCCGGGCCGTGCTGCTCTAGATCGGTCGGCAACCAGCAGAACCCGCACGCTGGCGCCTCGGTAGGAACCGGCGCGGCCGTGGGACGCGCGAAACTCCAGGCGTTAAACGCGACGTTCCCCGTCGCGGAAGCCCCGTCGTTCGGCGGGCCGGCGCCAATCGCCCGCAGCAGCGTCGCCTCGCGGGGCAACCCGTCATGCTCCGGAGCAGCCGGCTGATGGGGAGTACCCCCGGCCTGCACTCCCGCGGCCTTGGCTTCGTTGGGCGGCGTGGCCAGATAAGCCAGGCCGTCGAGCAAAGCGTCGTGCGCGGCGGCGGCCGGCGGCTTGGCGGCTGCGCCCGCTGCCGGTCCTCTGCCCAGCTGATCTCCGGTGATGGTCGACCAGTGGTCGGCGGCCGCCGCACGATCGAAGTACGCGTCGAGCGTGACAAACCTGCCGAGCACACCGCTCCGCTGGGTCACCAGCCGCAGGTCGTCCACAGCGGGGTGCGACCCGCCCGGCCAACCGGCCAGCACCAGCGTCGGCGTGGGGTCGCGCTGCCACGTCTCGGCCAAGCGTTCGTGCAGGGAGAGCACCGTCTCTGCCTGGGCGAGGTCGGCCGGCGTGCCCGCGACCGCCTCGAGCGCCGACCCGTCGAGCCCGACCCAGGTGGTCCGCCCCTGGTCGAGCGGAGGCGGCGCCGCGCCGTCGAACCCGGCCAGCAGGGCCCCGCGGAAGCCGAGCGCCTTGAGCATTTGTGGCAACCGCGGCGGGGCAGCGGTGGCGTGCCGGGCGAAGAACTCGGGCCGCACACCGGCGGCACGCGTGGCCGCCTCCAAGCTCTGCTCGACAGCGTGCCGGGCCGCCTCGGGCGGGG
>JBCCQL010000037.1:0-13911 GCA_039024355.1 Planctomycetota bacterium | reverse complement strand
GGCTGCCGACGCTCCTGGCGTGCTGGACACGCAGCGGCATGCTTGCCCGGGCGATCGGCAAACGTGCCTGGCCCGCCGGCACGCAAAAGCGTTACGCGGCGTTGGTCCGGCAGGCGGCACGCCTTGCTCGGCCAGACGGCTCGCTCGCCGGCGCCGATCCAGCGTTGGCAGATCCCTCGCTGCTGCGGGCCGCTGCGAAGGTCGCCGACGATCAAGCGGCTAGCGTGGCTCTCGGCAAACGCCTGAGACCACGCCAAAAAGCGAGCAGAAAGTGGCCCGCTTCACCGCTGCCGCCGGCGGCGAGTTCGGAGTGGTCGGATGTGTCGGTCCTCGCCGCGGGCTGGAAGCCGAAGGCCCCGCAGATCACCGTCGCCTGCGACGGTTCGCACTTGAGCATCGAGCTGGCGAGTCGCGGCCGCGTAGTGCTGGCCGGCGACTGGCCCGTGCTGGGGACGATCGACAGCAAGCCGTTCAGCGTCGCCGGGCCCTGGGAGCGGCAGTGCTGGTTTAGCGATGAGCACTGCGACTACCTCGAACTGTCGATCCAGTTATCAGGCGGCGGCCGACTGGAGCGGCAGGTTTTTCTGGCCCGCCACGACCGCGTTGGCTTTTTGGCAGAGGCGTGGCTCGGCGGGAGCAGCGCCGCCCGTCGCGTCGAGCAGCAGATGTCCTTGCCGCTGGCCGCCGGTGCGTCGTTCTCGCCCGAGGCAGAAACACGCGACGGGTGGCTCGTTGCCGGCAAGAAGCCCACGGCCGGCGTCGTGCCGCTGGCGTTGCCCGAATGGCGGGCCGAGCGGCGGGTTGGCGAACTGCTCTCAACGGGCGGCCGCCTAGAGCTCACGCAGCAGGCTGTCGGCCGCAACGCCCACCAGCCATTGATGCTGGACTTCCGGCCAAGCCGCTTCGCCCGGCAACGCACGTGGCGGAAGCTGGCCGTCGCGCAGCAGCTGAAGAACGTCCCGCCGGACGTCGCGGCCGGCTACCGGATGCAGTCCGGCGACGACCAGTGGCTGGTTTATCGGTCGCTCGCTGCCGCGGCGAACCGGACCGTGCTCGGGGGCAACTTCGCGTGCGAGACCGTGATCGGCCGCTTCTTGCCGACCGGTGAAATCGAGGAATACTGCCACGTAGACGCGGAGAGCCGCCAAGCACCGCATACGGCATGACCGCGGCAACCGATGCACCGACGGGGCAACGCCCTTGTCGCCCATCGACAATGTGTCTGACGCCGCGACGCCGTTTGGAGCAAATCAGCAGATGCCGGCTGCCATCGCGACGCTCATAGCAGACAACTACAACCGGGTGCTCGACGCGGTGGCCGCGGCCGCCGCGCGGGCGGGGCGGTCGGCGGAAGAGGTCACGCTGGTGGGCGTCTCCAAGTACGTCGGCCCGGTGGCCACCGCCGCGCTGGTCGAGGCGGGCTGCTCGGACCTAGGCGAGAGCCGGCCGCAGCAGCTGTGGGAGAAAGCCGCCGCGCCCGAGCTCGCCGGCACGCCGGTCCGCTGGCACCAAATCGGTCACCTGCAGCGCAACAAAGCTACGCGGACCGTGGCCACCGCGTCGATGATCCACACGGTGGACAGCCCGCGGCTGTTGCGGGCCATAGATTCGGCCGCGTCAGCCGAGCTGCCCGCCGAGGTCTTGCTCGAAGTCAACACCAGCGGTGACGCCGAAAAACACGGCCTGACAGCCGAGGAGGCGAAGGAGCTGGTCGCCCGGCTGCCCGAGTTCCCCCGGTGCCGCGTGTCGGGTTTAATGACCATGGCAGCGCGGGAGGGCGGCCCGGCCGTCGCCCGGGCTAACTTCGCCGCCCTGCGGCGGCTGCGAGAGGAGCTGCAAGCGGACGCCCCCGCGGGCGTGACGCTGCCGCACCTGTCGATGGGGATGTCCGGCGATTTTGTCGAGGCGATCGCCGAGGGGGCGACCCATGTCCGCATCGGCTCGGCGTTGTGGGAAGGTGTGCGTCCGGAGGACCGGTAACGACACCCTCCTGAAGCCTGGGCCGGCCCAGCCTTCGGCAGATGCTTCGCGTGAACAATCGAGACGGCGACTGAGCTAACGGGTGGCGGCATGGTGCAGATACAGCGGAATCCTACACGCAGCGTGCGGGTGGGCTCGATCACGATCGGTGGCGGCGCCGAGATCGCGGTGCAGAGCATGACGGCGACCTCCACCAAGGATGTCGACGCCACGGTGGCCCAGGTCAACGCGCTGCACGCCGCCGGCGCCGGGGTGGTGCGTGTGGCGGTCGACACCAAGCGCGACGCGCAGGCCCTGGCCGAGATCCGCAAGCAGACCGACGCCAACCTCTCGGTCGACCTGCAGGAGAACTACCGCCTGGCGGAGGCCGTGGCGCCGCACGTCGACAAGATCCGGTACAACCCCGGCCACCTCTACCACCACGAGCGGGAGAAGCCGTGGCGGGAGAAGGTGCAGTACCTCGTCGGCGTGGCGCGCGACAACGACTGTGCGATGCGTGTCGGCGTGAACTGCGGCAGCGTCGACCCGGCAATGAAAGAGAAGCACGACCCGGCGGACTCACTCTCGCCGATGTTGGAGAGCGCGCTCGACCACTGCAACCTGCTGGATGAACTGGGCTTCGACCGCTTCTGCGTCAGCCTGAAAGACTCCGACCCTTCCAAGGTGGTGGCCGTCAACACCCGCTTTGCCGACGCACGGCCCGAGGTGCCGCTGCACCTGGGCGTGACCGAAGCCGGCCTGCCGCCGGACGGCGTGATCAAGACACGCATCGCCTTCGAGCAGCTGCTGGGCCGCGGGATCGGCGATACGGTGCGTGTCTCGCTGACAGTGCCCAACGACCGCAAGCCAGAAGAGATCGCCGCCGGCAAGGCAATCATCGCCGACGTCTACGCCGGGCGGGTGCGGTCGGTCGTCGACTTCGGGCTGGACACGCTCAACATCATCAGCTGCCCCAGCTGCAGCCGCGTCGAGAACGAGGCGTTTGTCGACCTCGCGGCGAGCGTCAAAGAGATGACCGCCTACGCCAAGGAGCACGCCATCACGATCGCGGTGATGGGCTGCCGCGTGAACGGCCCCGGCGAGACCGACGAGGCGGACCTGGGCCTGTGGTGCGGGCCGACGTACGTCAACCTCAAGCGTGGCGAAGAAGCCCTCGGCCGGTTCGGCTACGACGAGATCCTGCCGAAGCTCAAGACGGAGCTGGACGCCCTGATCGCGGCGAAAGTCTAGTGAGCAGCCCAGCGCTCGTGACGCCTGCGTTTGGACGTGTTCACCGGAGCACGGCGCAGCTCTTCGCGGCGGTTTGGATGAACTGCGTGTCGGCGGGCGACCCCGCGTAGATCACCACGTCGCCGTCGCGGAAGCCCTCGTAGCCACGCGGGCGGATCACCATCTCGCCGTCTTCGCGCTCGATGGCGATAAACACCAGCCCTTCGGCTTTGCCGCCGAAGGCCTCGATCGTCTGGCCGCTGAGCTCCGAGCCGGGGTGCACCACCGTTTCGCCCATCCGGAAGAGGTGGCGGTTTTCGCACGCGGCGCCCATGAACTTGCTGAGCCTGGGGTTCAGCACCGCGTTGGCGACGGTCTCGCCCGCCATCTGGTGGGGCGACACCACCAGGCTGGCGCCGGCCCTGCGTAGCTTCTGGCCGGCGGTCTCGCTCTCGGCGCGGCTGATGATGGTGATGTCGGGGTTCAGGTCGCGCGCCGAGACGGTGATGAACATGTTCTCCGCGTCGGAGTCCACCACGCACACGATGCCGCGTGCCCGCTTCACCCCGGCGAGCACTAGCACCTCGTCCTCGCTGGCGTGCCCGTGCACGACCAGGCGGCCGTCGTCCACGGCCTTGCGGTAGCCCTGCTCGCTGCTCTCGATCACAACGCAGTCCAGCCCGCCGCGGCGGACCTCCGCGCAGATGGTGCGGCCGACGCGGCCGTAGCCGCAGATGACGATGTGGCCTTCGCACTGGCTGATGTCACGCTTCATCTTTCGTCTCCGCGCCGCGTCCGAGTCGGCCGCGATGCGGACCAGCGTCGTCAGCGAGTAGGTGAAAACCCCGAAGCCAGAAACCATCAGCAACGCAGCAAACGCCTGCCCGTTGCGGCACAGGCCGTAGTCGCCGTAGCCGACCGTGGTGATGGTAACGATCGTGAAGTAGAAGCAGTCCCAGAGCGTCCAGTCCTCTTCGATGAGGTGGAACCCGAGCGTGCCGACGGCGATCACGCCAATTAGCAGCAGCGCGCAGCGGATTATCGCGCTGCCTTCACTCGGTTCGCTGCGGGCTGGCATGGTGGCGCTCGGCGTGCGGGCCGGTTCTGCTGGTAGCCAGCGTCCCGCGGCCGCCGCGGGCGTGGCAGGCAAGCGTAGCTGCGCGCGGGGCGTGGTATTTGCACAGCCGGGGCGGAAGCACGCGTAAAGCGTCGCCATCGGTCCGGCGGCCGCCCGACAACCGCTTCGGCCGGCACGACCGGACGCACGCGGGCCGCCCGCCGGGCGGCGCCGACGCAGCCGGTTCACCGCCGCGGGGCAGCGGCTTCTGCTGGTGGGTGCGTCAGGGTCACCCGCCCTGTAGCCGCCCACTCAAGGCTGCGCAGCAGCAGCGTCTGAAAATTGGGGTCGGACATCGCCCGGGCGTCGTGCCCCAAAACCAGGTTCACGCCGCGCCCCTCGCCACGCGTTGTGGTCAGCAGCATCGGCGCCGCGGGTCCGGGACGTTTGTCTGCCGAGGTATCCGCGGTGGCGAGCACCCGGAAGTCGCCGGTTGGGGCCATGTCGCGCCACAGCTCGTCGAACGTGTCGAATGGCTTGAGCCCGTCGGTGATGGGGTGCTTACCCACGGGCGAGACCGTAAACGTGTGACGCGGGCCGTGCCACGTCTTGCCGCGCCGCCACGTCGCGCCGACCAACGCCTGGAACTCGGGCCACGCGTAGTGCACGGAGCTGCCCGCGTGCACCACTACCAGGCCGGCGCCCTGCTCGATCTTTCGCAGGAATGCCTGCTTCACGTCGGCGGGCCACGGGTCCGCTTCCGTGTCGGGCCAGGTCGACCAGTTGCTCAGCACCACGTCGCAGTTGTCCAGCGCCGCGGGCTGCATCGCCCAGGGTTTCATTTCGACCGAAAGCTCAAACCGGCCCGCCTGCTTGATGGCCTCAACCAGCACAGGCGTCGTCGCCCGCCAGTCGTGGTTGTTCTGCCCGGTCAGCAGCAGGACGCGCACCGAATTTACGTCGCCCACACCAGGGGATTGGCCGATCGCTACGGCCGGCAGGCAGGAGCAGAGCAGAATCACAGCACGCACAAGCATTTCGGGCCCCTTCGGCGAAGGCTCGGGAGTCGGCGCCGGCTTGCTACTGCTGCGGCCGGCGCTGGCAGGACCGTACTCCGCACGGGGCTGGGGCGTCAAATCACGGGTCTGCGTACAGGCCCCCAACGGTGGTTCACCGCGGCTTGCGACCGCCGCCGAATCGGAGCTACGATGGCCGTCTTCGCCGCAAGCAATTGCGCCCACCGCGTCAGCAATCTGCCGCAGCAGCCGACCAGGCATTACCCGCCCGTCGGCTACGTCACCCGGTTGCGGAATGAGCCCCGCCAACTGGCCCGGTGCGGCATAACAAAACGCCGCAGCCTATGCCCCCGCCCGTCCTCGGAATCGATCTCGGCACCACCAACTCGCTGTGCGCGGTCTTTCAGGACGGTGCGCCGCACCTGGTGCTCAACTCGGTTGGTGAGAAGCTCACGCCGTCGGTCGTCGGCGTGTTGGGCGATGGGCAGGTTGTCGTTGGCGATGCCGCACGCGAGCTGCGTGTCACCAAGCCCGAGCGGTGTGTTTCGTGCTTCAAGCGGTTGATGGGCAGCGACCAGAAGGTGCAGCTGGCGGGCCAAGAGTTCTCCGCGCCCGAGCTGTCGAGCCTCGTGCTGAAGTCGCTCCGCGAGGACGCGGCCAAGCACCTGGGCGAGCCGGTCGCCGAGGCGGTGATCACCGTGCCCGCCTACTTCAACGACAACCAGCGGAAAGCGACCAAGCTGGCCGGCGAGCTCGCTGGCCTGAAGGTCCGCCGCATCCTGAACGAGCCAACCGCCGCCGCGTTGACGTACGGCTTCCACGACCGCCAAGCAGAAAAGATGCTGCTGGTGCTCGACTTGGGGGGCGGCACGTTCGACGTGACGCTGATGGAGGTCTTCGAGGGGACGCTAGAGATCTTGTCCACCGCCGGCGAGAGCTTCCTGGGCGGCGAAGACTTCACGGACCGCCTGTTGGCTGTGCTGCTGCGTCAAGAGGGCCTGCAGCTAGAGACCGCCGAGCTGCAGGAGCCACTCCGTGTCGCCCGCTTGCGGCAGCAGTGCGAAGCCGCCAAGCGGGCGCTCAACACCGCCGGCGAAGCCGAGATCCTGCTGCCGGCGTCCGACGGCCGGGTCGCCCAAGGGGCGGCGAAGCTACGCGTCGGCGCCGGCGTGTTCGCCGAGGCGGTCCGGCCGCTGCTGGAGCAGCTGGCGGGGCCCATCGGCAAAGCCATCCGCGACGGCGGTTCGAACGCCGAGTCTGTGGACGAGGTCATCCTGGTGGGCGGGGCCACCCGGATGACCGCCCTGCGAGAGTTCGTGCGTGACTACTTCGGCCGCGAGCCGCTCTGCGAGCACAACCCGGACGAGGTGGTCTGCCTGGGGGCGGCGATCCAGGCCGCGCTGATCGCCAGCGACCGCGCGGTGGACGACATGGTGATGACCGACGTGTGCCCCTACACGCTGGGCGTCGAGACGGCCAAGGAGCTCGGCTCCCAGATCAAGGCCGGGTACTTTTCGCCGGTCATCCACCGCAACACGACCATCCCCGTGTCGAAGGAGGAGGTCTTCGCGACGATGTCGCCCAACCAGCGTGAGGTCAAGCTGGACGTCTACCAGGGCGAGCACCGCAAAGTTGAGAAGAACCTGAAGCTAGGCGAACTGGTCGTAGACGGCATCCCGCCGGGGCCGGCGGGGCAAGAGGTCTTTGTCCGCTTCACGTATGACCTGAACGGCATCCTCGAGGTAGAAGCCTACGTGCGTGGCAACGAAAAAAAGTTCCGCACGGTGCTCACCCAGCACGCGTCTGGCATGACCGACGGCGAGATCGCTCAGGCGGCTGAGCGGCTGCAGCGGCTCAAGTACTACCCGCGAGAAGACATGGCGAACCAGCGGCTGCTGCGGCTGAGTGAGCGTGTGGTGGGCGAGGTCTCACCGTTTCAGCGGGACCAGCTGGAGTCGGCGATCGACCACTTCGAGGCCGCCCTGGGCTCGACCGACCGCGAGGCGGTTGCCGGCGCTCGGTCAACGCTGGAGCAGGTTTTGTCGATGCTGGGCTACCCCCTGCCCGGCGACTCAGAAGGCCCCGGCGACTCAGACGGCCCCGGCGACTCAGACGGCCCCGGCGGCGGGGCCGGCGGCCCTGGCCCGGGTTCTTCGGGCGACAAGCCCGCCGGAGATGGCGATGAGTGAGCCGCCCGACGCCGGCGCGTCCAAACACTCAGACCCCGCGGCCGGGCGACGCCCGCCCGAACGCCAGAGCTCTGCGGAGGCCGCGTCCACATACCTTTCGCGTGTGCTGCAGATGAACCCGCTGTACCAGGCGGACGGCGTGATCGCAGCGCGTGCACGGCTGCTAGGCGTGGTCGCCGACCCGTCGGAAAAGCCAACCGCGGGCCGCCAAACCAAGGACCGCAGCAGGCAACGCCGCAAGGCCCTGGAGCGACTAGAGGCGATCCGGGATGTCTGCTGGACCGCACCGCCTGAGACCTTGGCCGCCAAGCTCGAAACGCTCGACACCGAAGGCCTGCCCGACATCAAGGCGGCGGCCAATCGCTTGGCGGTCATTGGGAGCGGACGAGAGAAGCTCCTCGCCGCCCGGGGCGACAAGCACTTCGACGAGGACTTCTTCAGCTGCATGCAGAAGGTCCTGGCGGCGTCGCCGCGTGAGACCGCGGTGCTGCGGGAGCAGGTGCTGGCCTCGTTCCGCAGCGGCAAGCTCAACAGGCGTGGCAGGAAGATGATCAAGCTCACCAAGCGTGTGGCCCCAGAACTCTACCGGCTAGAGTCCGACTGGTTCGACGCCCTGCTGCGTCAAAAACGGGTGCTGACCGTAAGCGGCCAAGCGAGGCGGGTCGACGGGTACACCCCGCCGATTGTCGAAGACGACCGTGCGGGCATCCCGTTCTGGGTCTGGTGGCTGCTGCTGGTCGCCGGCCTGCAGTTATCGCGGGCATTCTTCACGGGCGGCGGCGACTGATGGGCGACGACGCCGGACAGCCCGACTGGGGGCTCCTCCCCAACCAGCCGCAGCGGTTTTTTGAGCTGCCGGCGGGCTTCGACCGCCGGACGCTGAAGCGGGCCTACAACCGGCTCATCCGCCGGTACAAGCCCGAGACCCACCCGGACGAGTTCCAGCGGGTCCGTGCCGCATTCGAGCAGCTCGACCAGATGCTCCGCTACGGCGGCGACGCCGTGGGGGCGGACCCGTCCACCGCTAGCCAAGCCGACTGGGAGACCCCCGGCGGGGCCGATGGCACGGAAACGCTCCTCGACGACCGGGCGCCCGACGCCGAAGCAGAGCCGCCGCCGCAGCAGCTGGAACTCTACCAGCGTGTCGCACAAGAGTCTCCCGCGGCGATCTACGCCGAGATAGAGCGGCAGCCGGTCAAGTCGCCGTACGATTATTTCGCGCTGGCGGTGTTGTCCGACGTGTGCGGACCGGACGACGGGTTGCGTTTCGCCCGCTGGCTTCTGGAGGGGATGCGCACGCACCCGTCGGACGGCCACCTCGCCCGCCTGTTCCAGGCGTACCTACGCGGCCCCCTGCCGGCGGGGGCCAGGCAGGGGCTGCTGATCGAGGCGGCGGAGGCCATCCACCGCGACGCCTTCTACCCGATCACCGAGGCGGCCTGGGACGCCCTGCTCCGGGACGAAACGCTCGACGTTTTCGTCGAGACCCTCCGGCGGTGCGAGGCGCAGCTACGCGACGTCGGAATCACCGGCAAGATGGTCTTCTATATCCGGATGCTACGCCCGGCCCAGTGGCGGGCCGCGTCCGCCGGGCCGGCCGCCGCGGCGTGGGTCGCCGAGGCCCTGGACTTTGTCGAGAGCAACTTCGAGCACATCCCCGACGAGTTTGAGTTCGAGGTAGACCTGCTCGCCTACTCGCAGGAATACCAGCAACGCCGCGGGGAGTTCGTCGCCGGTTCGGAGCTGCGGGGCCGGCTTGACCGGACGCTCGAGGCGTACTTCTGCTTAGAGCCGCCGGCCGGGGACGGCGCTTTTATCGAAGAGCAGTTGCGGATCGCGCTGGACGCGGCGACGCTGCTCGACGCCTTCCCGGTGGGCGCCCAAGACGCGTCGGCCGCGGCCTTCTTCCCGCTGTGGGAGTACGCCAGCGTTGAGGTCGCCACGCGGGCCCTGCCCGAGCAACGCGACGACGAGATCGACTACCAGCTGTGGGCCGGCCGGGCCCGCGCCCTGCTGGTGCAGCTCGAGGCGAAGTCCGACGGCTCCAATACCGGCCAGTTCTGGAATTTCTCCGGTCTGCTGCTACGGCTAGCGCAGGGCGCGGCGTACATCGGCATTTTTACTGTCGTGTTCACGCTCGTCATAACGACGGTGCTCGCCCTTGAGTACGCCAGGGACGTCAGCGCGTTGCTGGTCGGCGTCCCTTTGGGCGTGGGCGTGGGGGTGTTCGCCGCGTTCTTCGCTGGGCGGCTCTGCTCTCGCCTGCTGCTGGACCGCGTCTACCACCCGTTCTGCCAGCGGATGGCGAAGCGCTGCTACCGGGTGCTCTGGCGCCGGGACACCCTGGACCTGCTTGGCCGTTCGCGCCTGCCGTTCCGCGTCTTCCGCGACCTTGTTGCGCACCAGGCCACGGACCAGATCTCGACCTCGCACTGGGTCAGCTCGCTGGTAAGCGGCGACTACGCGCTGGCGATGTACGCGCTGGCGCAGCGGCACGTGGTGTGATCAGCCGCCCTACCCCGGCGAGTCTAGATATGGGTCTTGGCTCATCTGCCGCTGCATCTTCTGCCGCTGCTTATCTTGGTAGAGCATGACCTTGCGGTCGCGGAAGTGCCGGCGCTCGACGCGGCGTTGCGCGCGGTAGAACAGCGGCGCGTACCCGGCCAGCGGGCCGGTTTGCTGGGCCCCGCGTACCGCCAGGGCGCGGGCACGCTTCGGCCCGTAGCCCTGCAGCAGGATCTCGTCGTCGAGGGACAAGAACTGCCGGTAGGCGCCCGGGTCGCCCTGCCGGCCGCAGCGGCCGATGAGCTGCCGGTCGATACGCTTGCTCTCGTGCAGCTCTGAGCACACCACGTACAGGCCGCCCAGCTTGGGCACACCCTCGCCCAGCCGGATGTCGGTGCCTCGGCCCGCCATGTTGGTGGCGACGGTCACCCTGCCACGCTTGCCGGCCTCGGCCACGATCTCTGCCTCGCGCTCGACGTGCCGCGCGTTGAGCACCGTGGCTTCGATGCCCCGCTCGGCCAGCAGGCCGGCCACAAGCTCGCTCTTGTCGATGGACCGGGTGCCGATCAGCACCGGCCGGCCGCTCGCGTGCTGCCGGGCGACGGCGTCGACGATCGCCGCCCACTTCTGTTCGGCGGCGCCGAAGACTTGGGTTGGCAGCTGCTCACGGATCGGCGGTCGGTTGGTTGGTATGGGGCCGACCGCGACGGAGTAGATCTTGGAGAGCTCGCGTGCGGAGCTCATGGCCGTGCCCGTCATGCCCGCCAGCCGGCGGTAGCGGAGGAAGAGGTCTTGGATGGTGATCCGGGCGGCCTGCGAGGTCTCGAACGTGACCTCGACGCCCTCCTTCGCCTCAATGGCCTGGTGGATGCCGGCCCGCCACTTCCGGCCCTCGGCGAGGCGGCCGGTGAACTCGTCGACGATCACCACCTCACCGTCGCGGATCACGTAGTGCCGGTCTAGGATCATCTCGCGGGCGACCTTGATCGCGCGCTCGGCGTACTCGTAGATCGACGACAGCGGCACGGCGTTCATGGCCGCGGGCTTGGGGAGCTCGCGGACACGGCGGCGGCCGGCGAGCGTCAGGTCGACCCGCTTGTCTTTGGCGTCGTAGTCGTAGTGCTCGCCCTCCTCGAAGGCGGGCGCCTCGGCCGCGGCCCAGGCGTAGGCCTCCGCGGCGACCTTCTCGTCCTCGCCCGGCGCCGCGCTGATCACCAGCGGCGTGCGCGCTTCGTCGATCAGGATGCTGTCCGCCTCGTCCACCAGCATGAAGTGCAGCTCGCGCTGGACGGGCTTGTCCCCGGCCTCAGCGTCGCCGCCGGCGCCGAGCATCTCACCGAACAGGTCGCGGTGGCCCTCGGCGATGCGCCGCTTCAGCAGCCGGTCACGCAGGAAGTCGAAGCCCATCTCATTGGCCGTGCCGTAGGTCACGTCGCACGCGTACGCCTTGCGTCGCTGGGGCTGCTGCTGCTGGCCCTGGATCACGCCAATGGTCATGCCCAGGGCGTTGTAGACCGGCTCCATCAGCTCGGCGTCGCGGCGGGCGAGGTAGTCGTTCACCGTCGAGAGGTGCGCGCCCTTGCCGTCGAGCGCAGCCAGGTACATCGGCAGCGTCGCGGTGAGGGTCTTCCCCTCGCCGGTCTGCATCTCGATGATCGACCCGTGGTGGGCGGCCGCCCCGCCCAGCAGCTGCACGTCGAAGTGACGCATGTTCTTGGTGCGTCGGGCCGCCTCGCGCACGAGCGC
Organism: Planctomycetota bacterium; assembly: GCA_039024355.1. Lineage (GTDB taxonomy): Bacteria > Planctomycetota > Planctomycetia > Pirellulales > Lacipirellulaceae > JBCCQL01. Next base: position 2,209 of record JBCCQL010000037.1, on the reverse strand, counting down.
GAAGCCCTCGACGAGCAGCCGGTCAAGCGGCTCGCCGCTGCGGGCGCGGTAGCGGAGCGACAGGCTCTCTTTCCGCAGATCGTATTCGCTGAGCTGCTGCAGCGGGCCCTCACGCTGGGCGATCAGCGGCAGGTAGCCCGCCCACCGAGCGAGCCGCCGCTGCACGGCGCCGCCGGCAATCGCCTGCAATCGCCGGACTGGACCGGTGGGGATCGTGGGCACAGCGGTCTACGCAAGGCAGGGATCGAGGCGGTTGGCGAACGCCGTTCGCGGACCCGTTAGCGTACGTTACCCGCGGCCGGCGGTGAACACAGCTTGCAGCGTTACAGGAAGGCGCGTGCAGCTTTCCACGAGACAGGATGCCCTGCAGCAGAGGGCGTATTCCGTTGACGTGGTGGGCCGGCAGAGGGCAGGTCGTCCAGGACCAGACCGCACTTAGTTCTGCGAAAGACCGCCGACGCGACGCGGGCGGAAACCATCGTCGTAGCCAGCGGAAGCTGCGGATGCCGTGGGTAGCGTCGGTGGCTGGTGGGGCTGGGGCTGGTGGGGCTGCGACTGGTGGGGCGGCAGTTCGGTGATCTGCACGCGACCGATGTTTGCCCGTGCGTCCGCTGCAACCGGCTGCAGCTGCGGGGCTGGGTAGCCTTGCAGGCGGATGCGTGGCGGCGGCGCCGCGAAAGCCGACGGCCGCGCAGCCGGAGCCAACGCCGTAGCGGGCGCCGCCACGGCTGCAGGCCGCGGGGCAGAGCCCGAGTTCCACGGCAGTCCATCTGAAGTCTGCGGCGCCGGTGAAAACGGCGGCGCCGCCGGCTGGGCCTGCGGAGCGAGCTGGTGGTACGCCACTGGCTGGACAGCCCACGTCTGCGATTGGCTGAGCGACGCGGCCGGTGCGTAGGCGGCCGGAACGGGTTGCGCCGGACCAAGGGAAGCGGCCGGGATGGGCATGACCGGCGGTGGGGCCACGCGGGCGGCGAGGTTGTCGCTCGGCACGCCGACGGGCGGCTCGACACCGGCTTGCGTCACACGGCCCGACGCCGAGAAGGCCTGCGTGGCGAAGGTGGGCTGCGGCGTAGCCTGGTAAGCCCCTTGAGGGAAGCCTACGGGCGGACCCAGTTGCGGGCTGGCAGCCGGCGCATAGCCCGCGCCCGGCGCCACGCCCGCTGGGCCGATGGGCGCCGGCGTGAATGGTTGCTGCGTGACGGGTTGCTGCGTGACGGGTTGCTGGGGGAACGCCTGCGGCGTAACGGGCAGCGGCTGGCCCTGGTAGTACGGCTGCACCGCGCCGGCCGGCAGGGCCCGCGTAGATGGCGGCGGCACACGATCAGCCGCCAAGAAGGGATTGCCCCCGCCCGTCCGGTTGGAGCAGCCGGCCAGCGCCACCAGCAACAGCAGCGGCAGCACGAATCGCCATGCGCGGGGTTGTTGCGACGCTACACGCCTGTACGTGCCGAGTCTCATCACGCTTGCATCCTGCTTGCGGACCGGACCAGCGGCATTGACACGCACCGCGGGCTTGCGAGGTTTGGCGGGACACTACGCGTCGGCGGCGAGCGAGTCTAGACCGGTCTAGCCCGCCGCAACGCCGGCTTGCCTCGACACGGGGTGGTAGCCCCCGGCCCGCGCCGCCGGCCGCTAGTGCGCGACCTGCAAAATCGCCGGGGTTTGGTCTACGTACGGGTTGGTTATCGTCAGGGGGCCGCGATGTGACGAATCTGCCTTGACCGTCTGTTCCGGCGTTGCCGCGGCGGCGCCGCTGGGGCGGCTGGTCGAGCTGTCGAAGTACGGGTTGGTGATCTGCAGCGGCTCGACGGCCGCGAGCGGGTCCGGCGTGCGGACATCACCCGGGTAGGGCCACGGGCTGTAGCCGTAGGTCCGCGGCACGGGGTAGCTGTAGTACACCGGCGGGTTCAGCGCGAAGTACGGCGGCACGGGGATACGTCCGCTGCGGTAGAGGTCCCAGATGGTTGTGGAGCCAAACCCGCCGCCGAAAAACAGGCCGCCGCCGTAGCCACTGGGCGAGCGGGCATGCGATGATGTCGTGCCGGCGAGGAGCAGGCCGATTGCTGCCACAGCGATGATCAGCAGGCGTTGCATCGGGCTTACCTTTTTTCGGGAGGAGGAGTCGGTTGGCGGGAAGCAGCGTGTGCCGGTCCGTGGTGGGGAGGCCGCGCGGGCGACGAGAGTCGGCGGGGCCGCCCGGATAACCCGC
>JBCCQL010000036.1:0-14249 GCA_039024355.1 Planctomycetota bacterium | reverse complement strand
GGGGCTCGTGTTTGTCCCCCGGGTTTGGGTCGGGGTTGCCTTTTTTTGGGTCTTCGTTTGGGGGGGGTTTGTTGGTGGTGGTTTTAAACGTGCCGCGCCAACCCCCCCCCGCCGCGCGGGGCGGGCCCCGCCCTGGCGGGCGGGGCTGAGGTCTTCTCGGTCGCTACGCGATGATCGGCAGGTCACCCAGCGGGTTGCGGGATCGGGGACGCTTGGTCGCTGCAGCGTGCTTGCCGGTGTCGCTGTGGTGGTCTCCGTGATCGCCGTCGCCGTGCCCGTGGCCCCCGTCGCCGTGCCCGCCGTGGCCGTCGTGCGGCTCGTTGACCTTGGTCGGCAGGGCCGCCGTGACGAAGGGCGCCAGCAGCTCATGCGGGTTGGTCACCCGCGCTAGGTACTTCGTCCGCGGCTTCCGGCGGAGGCCGTCCCGCAGGGTGTAGGCCCCCTCGTTCTTGTGCCACGCGGCCACCTTGCTGGTGGGGTCATTGAGGTCGCCGAAGGCGATCGCCTCGGTCGAGCACGCCGACTGGCACGCGGTGACGACGTCGCCGTCGCGGACAGGCCGGCCCTCGACCTTGGCCTCGATCCGGGCCTTGGCGATCCGCTGCACGCAGAACGTGCATTTCTCCATGACGCCCCGGCTGCGGACGGTCACCTCCGGGTTCATGACCAGCCGCATGATCTCGTTGTTCGCCTTGTCGAACCGGTCGGTGTAGTGGAAGAAGTTGAACCGGCGGACCTTAAACGGGCAGTTGTTGGCGCAGTACCGCGTGCCGATGCAGCGGTTGTACACCATGTCGTTCAGGCCCTCGTGGCTGTGCACGGTGGCCGCCACGGGGCACACTTGCTCGCACGGGGCGGTCTCGCAGTGCTGGCAGCTCACCGGCTGGTGCGCCACGCGGGGGTTGGAGAAGTCGATCTTCGCGTTGCCAGCTAGGTAGCCGGCCATTCCCTCGGTAACCGGCTCGCCGTCGGCGTCGCGGACCTCGGCGCCGGTGAAGTAGCGGTCGATGCGGATCCAGTGCATCTCCCGTCCGCGGGCCACCTGGTCCTTGCCCACCACCGGCACGTTGTTCTCGCTCTGGCAAGCGACGCTGCACGCCGTGCAGCCGATGCACTTGTTGAGGTCGATCGCCATGCCCCACGCGCGGTTGTCGTCGTGCGTGAGCTCGTTCCACAGCTCGACGTCCCGCACGTGGGCGCCCACGTCCTTCGCGAAGTCGGGCCGATCGTTGTAGGTCTCTAGCGTGTCCTCGCGGATCAGCTCGCCGCTGCGGCGGACGGTCTCCTCCAGGCCCAGCTCGTCGATCGCGTGGTGGTCCTGCGTGGTGGCCAACAGGTAGGGCTCGCCGGTCGGCTGGGCGGTGACCCGCGTCGTGATGTACATCGCGTCGCTGGTCCGCAGCTCGTAGCTATTGGCGCCGACCGGCGCGGCGACCGCCCCGACAAGCCCGCCGACGATGGGCAGGGCGCCCCAGTCCCAGTTGCCACGCTGCCCCACGACGAAGGGCGTCTTCGGGCTGTCGCCGTCTTCGCTCACCAGGCCGCCCACGTGGCCGGCGGCGGTCCGGCCGTAGCCCAGGGCCAAGGCGATCGACCCCTCGGCCTGCCCCGGCAGCAAGAAGGCCGGCACACGCAGCTCGCGGGTCTCGCCACGCGAGTCGGTTGTTTTGATCGCCAGCAGCTCGCCCTGCTTGGCGCCGATCTTCTCGGCGGTCACCGGGTTGATCAGCGCGGCGTTGTCCCAGGTAAGCTTCGTGATGAAGTCGGGCGTCTCTTGCAGCCAGCCGTTGTTGGCGAACCGCCCGTCGTAGGTGTGGCTGCTGGGCGTGAAGACCAGCTCAAGGGCCTCGCCGCCGTCTTCCGCCGTGGCCTGCGCCGCCACGGGCCCCGGCACGAAGTCGCCGCGCGTCAGCGTGGGCGTGACGGTCGCCGGCTCGGCCTTGACGAAGCCGTCGTGCAGCAGCTGGCGCCACCCGCGGTCGGTCATGCCGCCCAGCCGCTGGGTGATGGCCTGGCGGACCAGCGTCTGCGGGTCGGCGCCCGGCCCGTCGGCCAGCAGCGACAAGACCTCGATCGCCGAACGCCCGCCCAGCAGCGGCTCGATCAGCGGCTGCGCGACGCTCACCGTTCCGTCCCACCCGGGGGCGTCGCCCCAGGCCTCGAGGGCGTGCTTCTCCGGCAGGCTCCAGCGGCACGCCCGGGAGGTCTCGTTGTCGTACTCGCTCAGGTGGATCGTGGTGGTGACGCTGGCAAACTGGCCGGCCACGTCGAGGTCGGCCGGGGCGTCGTACACCGGGTTGCCGCCTAGGATCAGCAGCGTGTCCACCCGCTTGGCGGCGATCTCGCCCAGCAGGTCGGCCAGCGAGCCCGGCTTGGCGACGGGCGCTGGCTCCTCGGAATAGACCACCGTCTTGCCCGCGTTGCCCAGCATCGCGTTGATCTCGTGGGCGATCGCGTGCGCCACCGCCGGCTGCCGCGGCCCGACGGCCACAACACCCTTGCCCTTGGACTTCGCGAGGTCGTCCGCCAAGGCGTAGGCGAAGGCCTCGCGGTAGTTGGGCAACGCGTCCGCCTTGCCGTCGCCCTGGGGCGCCTGGGGCGTGCCGCCGGCGAGCCGCTCGGCCACCGCGTCGCGGACCGACGCCAACATGCCGGCGATGTCCGACGACTTGACCGCCAGCCGGTGGTCTGCCGTCGAGCCGGTCGTCGAGAACGTGCTCTCGACGCAGTACAGGCGGTTCATCCCCGCGGCGTTCTTCTCCCGGTTGGGCTCCCGCCGCTTGGCGAACGCTCGTGCCATGGCCGTGGTCTCGGGGAAGCCGCCCAGCAGGTCGGCGTCGAAGCAGGCGATGACGTCGGTGCCGGCCAGCTTGTAGTGGGTGCGGACGGGCTTGCCGAAGGCCATCTCGGCGCCGCCCAGCTCGTTGCCACGCGAAAGCGGCGCGTACTCGTACAGCGACGCCTTGGGCAGCTTGCTGAACAGGTTCGCCAGCCCCGCGGCGACCGACAGCGATCCGGTCGGCTGCATCAGCACCGCCAAGCCGGCGCCGGAGGTCTCGACAAGCTTCCCGACGATGCCCTGCGCCGCGTTCTCAAAATCGGTCCACGTGCGGCTGTAGGTTTGCCGGCTGTCACGCTCCAGAAGGACGCTCTGCCGATCGGGGTCGTACAGCGAGAGCGTCAACGCCTGCGAATAAGAATCGGTGCCCCCCAAGCTGCTGGGGTGCTCCGGGTTGCCCTCGACCTTGATGGGCCGACCGTCGTAGCAGGTGACCAGCAGGTGCTTCGGGGCGCCCGCCAGCTCGACGCTGGTGGCGAACTTCGTATGAGTGCCGGGCACGTAGCCCTCGGGCCGCTCCGAGAAGGCGGCAAACTTCTGAGTCTCCCACCGGCAGCCAGAGACCGCCGCCAGCGTGAACGACGCCCCCATCAGCTGCATCCACCGCCGGCGGCTCACACCGTCGGGCACCTCGGATGCCGCCTGCGGGAACTCGCGGTGCAAGAACTCCTGGAACTCGGACGATTGCTCGAGCTCGTCGAGGCTCCGCCAGTACTTGCTGACGCGTTGCTTCGTCTTGTCAGGCTTCGTTTCGGTCATCAATCCCAGTCGGAGCGGCGTGTCTAGTGGGCCCGAGGTGTCGTCAGGCTAGTTGCCCCAGTGTGCCGGCAGTTGAGCAGCGGCGGCTGCGGAACGGCTTTGCAGGCCGGAATCCGCAGGCTGCCGCCACATGGTGGCGTTGTCTCGCGTACGCTGTTCAACGATCAGAACGTAACCCCCCGCTTGGCGGCTCATCGCTGCGACGTCTTGAGCTTAAAGCCACATGCCCCGCGGGCGGTTCCGGGCGCTTGTTGCCGGTGGCAGGTCTGTTACCGGTGGCAGATCTGTTACCGGTGGCAAGTCGAGCAGCTGGTCGACGCCTTGTACTCCTGCCCACCGTTGTACTCGGCCTCCATCGCCTCGATGTGCTGCTCCAGCGTGCCCTCACGCTTCCACGCAAGGTTGGTGATTTCGCTCTTGGGCCTCAGCCGCGGCGTCGGGTTGCGGTGGCACTCGATGCACCAGCTCATCGACAACGCCTGGTCCTGGTAGACCACGTCCATCTTGTCGATGCGGCCGTGGCACTCGACGCAGCCCACGCCCTTGTTCACGTGGATGCTGTGGTTGAAGTACACGTAGTCCGCGAGGTCGTGGATCCGCTCCCACTCGACCGGGTCGCCCGTCGTTGCGCTCATGCGGACATTGAGCAGCTTGAGGCTCTGGGCGTGTACGGCGGTCTTCACCGCAGCCCCGTCTGGGCCGAGACCCGTGTGGCAGTTCAGGCAGACGTTGTTCGAGGGCACCGCCGCGTGGGCCGCTTTGTCCACGGTGTTGTGGCAGTACCGGCAGTCCATCTTCAGCTCGCCGGCGTGCAGCTTGTGGCTGAAGGGGACCGGCTGGTCCGGCGCGTAGCCGGTATTCATCACCGACGGCCACGTGCCGTAGCCCAGCATGGCACCGGCGTACGCTCCGCCGGCGCCGAGGCCGGCGAGCACCATGAGCGTGAACTTGTTAACCCACGGGGGGAACAGAAATCGATCCACCAGTCGCTTCCGGAGGGGACCTGGAGCAGCGGGGCCCAGCTACGTACGCAGCGGCCCTGACGCACAACACTGTAACGCCCCGGTGGAGCCCAACCGAGAGGTGAAAAGGGTCACACCCAGGTGGGGGGTAGGGTGAGGCGAATCGGTGTTTTTCAGCCGGTTTTTGACCGCGCAGCCCCCCGCGTGCGCCGCAACAAACCGCCCGAGCGGCGTCGGTGGGCGGGGCGGCCGATATCCCGGGGCGATGCGCGAGTTTCTGCAAAACGCTGCAAGTGAATTCTTTCACAACTTCTGCCGGGTCCGCTGGGTGTAGGGTGACCGGTGCGGGCAGCCGTCACGCGGGGCCGCGTGTGTTGCCGAGCCGGTAGCGCCTGTGCCGGTCTGCCAGCCGCTGGTTCGGCGCCGCGGCTGCAACGCGAAGCTTGCCACCGCGCCCGCTGACGCTGTCCGCCACGTTGCTTTTCTTAAAGGGTCTTTTCTCGAAGGGAGCCGATGCGATGAATCACGTGACAGCCCGCGACTTCATGGTCAAGAAGCTGGTCAAGCTGCGGCCCGAGATGGACGTCTTCGATGCGGTGCGGCTGCTGCTACGCAACCGCATTTCTGGGGCGCCGGTCGTCGACGCCGACGGCAAGCACTTGGGCGTGTTTTCGGAGAAGTGCTGCATGCATGTCTTGCTGGACGCCGCCTACGAGGGGCTGCCGACCAACCGCGTCGGGTCGTTCATGGACGCCAACGCCCAAACCATCACGCCCGAGACCCAGCTGCTGTCCATCGCGCAGGTCTTCTTGCTGACGTCGTACCGCAGGCTGCCAGTTGTAGATGCCGGCGGCAAGCTGGTGGGCCAGATCAGCCGGCGGGACGTGCTCAGCGCGGCGATGAAGGCGATCGACCAGCAGCCCGCCGCCCGCGAGCGGTCGCTGCTGTACCTCAGCGCGTTGGTGGAGCGGCAGGACGCGCCGCTGGCGTAGCTAGCATGCCCAGCGCCGCCCGCGGGGCGAAAGGTTGACGGTCGCAGCGGTTTTGTGGGCTGCGGGCGTGCGGATCGGCCGATGTTTCCACCGGCGGCAGCGTGCAGCCCGCCCCAAGAGCGACGTCACCGCACGGCGGGCGGGGCCCAGGGCCACGCAAACAGCGGCCATGAGACTGTGGGCAAACCTGATCGGCCTGTTGGCGGGGGCGGTGCTCCTGGCCGGGCCCCACGTACAGGGCGAGGGCCTGCGTCGCCTGCCGCCGCCCGCCGAGCCCGGCACGGCTGTCACAGAGGCTGAGGTCGCCACGCCCCCCGCCGGGGAGCCCCCACCACTGGCGCCCACCGCGGCGCCGGCCGTCCGGCTCGCCGCGTACACGCCTGGGCCCGCCGAGCCCGGCGCCTTCTCCTTTGCACCGTGCGGGGACGCACCCTTCTGCGTCCCGGCCCCGGCTTACGAGGTTGGCGCCGAGTTCAACCGCGGCCTGTTTATCCGCTCGACCGACCTACAGGCACGCCCGTTCGCCCTGTACGCGGGCGGGCGGGTGCAGCTGCGGTACGTCGGCTTCACGCGGGTGGTAGAGGCGTGGACCGACAACGCGGGCGTCACCCGCACGGTCCGCAACCGCAACCAGTTTGACGTCGAGCGGGCCCGGCTGAACCTGAGCGGGACGGCGGTCAGCCCCAACCTGCGGTACCTGTTCATCTTCGACGCCGATGGCGACGGCGGCTCGCTGGTCGACGGCCTCGCCTTCCACTTCACCTACGAGGTCAACCGGGCCCTGCGGCTGCGGCTGGGCCGGTGGAAGGCGGCGGCGCACCGCGAGTGGCTGCTCTCCTCGCGCTACTCGCGGATGGTCGACCGGTCGCTGGCTACCGAGTTCTTCCGCGTCGGCTTTACAGACGGCCTGTGGCTGCTGGGCGACTTTAACGCCCTTGGCGTCGACGGCTGGCACTACGAGGCGTCGCTCACCAACGGGCTGCGGACCTCGAGCCGCGACAGCGTGAACCTGGACGACAACCTGGGCGCCGCGGTCACGCTGCGGTGCGACCCGCTGGGCCCGTACGGCCCGGGCGTGGTGGACTACGCGGGCAACACCTCGCCCGTCGTGCGGCTGGGCGCCAGCTTCGCCTACGACAAGTCCGACGACCGCAGCGACGCCGGCGTCGCCTTCGGCCTGGGCGACGACGGCTTCCTCCGCCTGAGCGACGGCACCCGCCTGGCCGACCCCGGGGCCCTGGCGCCGGGCCTCACGCTGCTGGGCGACCGGGTGCTGCTGGCGGCCGTCGACGCCGGCATCAAATATCGCGGCTGGAGTGCGAGCTGCGAAGTATTCTGGCGGTCGATCCAAGACCTCACCGCCGACGGGCCGCTGCCCATCGGCAAGATCAACGACACGGGCTACCACATCGAGGTCGGACGGTTCCTCATCGCCAAGCGGCTGGACGTCAACGCACGCGTGTCGCAGGTCACTGGCCCGCAGGGAGACAGCCTGGCCTACGCCGCTGGGTTCAACGTCTACTGGGGCGACGGCCGGGACGACCGCGTCAACAAGTTCGCGTTCGACGTGACGCGGGTGCAGCGAAGCGCGATCAACAGCACGCAGGCCGACATCTTCGCTGGCGACGATGGGGTGCTGTTCCGCGCGCAGACGCAGATCGGCTTCTGACCGCCGCACGCTGCGCCGCCGCCCGCGGGCCGTTACTGGCGTGCGGCCGGCGCCGCCTTGGCTGCCGCCGCCACCTTTGCCCCGCCGGGCTTGCGGTGCGGCTTGTGCCCCAGCTGCGGCTCCTTGCCCTCGTACGCCCGGTAGAGGTCCAGGATGGCGGCCTTGAGCTTGTCGGCCATGGCGGGGTCGGCCGTCTGCTTGCACTTCATCGCCGCGACCGTCACGGCGTGGGTCGCCTTGAGCTGCTCGACGTACCGCGGCTTGTCTGCCTTGACGCGCTGGGCCAGGAAGTAGTCGGCGATGATGGCCTGGATGTTCGACGCGTGCTTCTCCTTGTTGGCCACCCACCGCGGCAGCTGATTCAGGTCCGCCATAGACAGGGCGCCCGACTGGATGTTGTCCTGGATGTTCTGCATCTCTGCGATGGCTTTGGCGATGGTGGCCGTGTCTTCCAGCATCTCTTCAAAGCGGCGCTGGTCCCCGTAAATGCCGCAGGGCACTTGGCAGTGGGCGCCGGCGTAGGCGGTGGGCAGCAGGCAGAGGGCGGCGGTGAGCGTCGGCAGCAGGCGTGTCATACAGAGCTCCGGGCAGCGGTTGGCACAGCAGAAGGGCGAATCAAGCGAAGCGGCGGAGACCCTGCCGCGACGGGCTCAACTCTAGCCGCGCCCCAACGGCCGGGCAAACGAGGCCGGCCAGCCATGTCCCGCGAACGTGAGCGCCCCACGCAGCGGCAGACGCAGCCACGCCTAAGCGGCCGCCCGACGCACACCGCCCAACGCCCAATCCCAAGACCGCATATCGGGCGACGGGCCGAGGCCCATCCGCCGGCGGAGCCGCGCCGTCCACAGGGCGATGTAGTTCCGGTCGCCAACGAACTCCACCAGCCGCTCCGCCGCGGGCGACGGCTGGTAGCGGGCGGCGCCGGCGAGCGACTCGACCACCGCCCGGCAGACGCCGGCCGCATCGGCGGGGTCGCACACCCGGCCGAGCTGGAACTGATCGATGGTGCGGCGGATCCAGCCGGTGCTCGACCCCAAGACCGGCCGCCGCGCCCGGGCCGCCACCACCAGCGAGCCGGAGGCGTACGGGTGGTGCGGGTACACGGCCGCCACCACGTCGGCCGCGCAGGCCGCCCGCACCATGTCGGCCTCGGTGAGCCGGCGATCGACGCACACCACGCGGCCCGCGGCAACTAGGTCGGCGTAGTCGGTCGACAGCAGCCGCGTCACTTCGGGGTGCTGCGGGCCGATGAGCGCCAGTCGGTCGGTCGGCTTCAGGGCGCCGCCGGCTTGGCGTAGGGCGGACGTCAGCGCGTCGAGCCCCTTGCGGCGTTCGATCAAGCCGATCACGGCCAGCAGCCGGCCCGCTCCGGGTAGGCCCAGCGCGTGCCGTGCGTCGACGCGGCGGGTGAGCGGGTGCTCGCCAACGGGCTCCGGCAGGAGCTTGCCCACCCGCGCCATGCGGCCGCCGTGCCGCTGGAAGGCGCCGTACGCGGCGTCGTCCAGGTGGAAGACGCTCCGCCACGGGCCGCGAGAGATCGCCTCGAGCAGCAGCCACTGCCGCCAGCGGTGCTGCAGGCCGGGGCGTGGGTACAGGTAGCGGCCGCCGACGATGAGCGTCTCTGCCTCGGCGCCGGCGCGTCGCAGCGCACTGGTAAGGCCGAAGGGCGCCGCGGCGATGCGGGCCAAGAAGTTGCCGTAGGGCACGTAAACATGGTCCGGCGCCGCGCGGGCGATGGCGGACTTCAACGCCTGGTACACACGCGTCGCCCCCCGCAGGCCGCCGGTCTGCAGGCGCACCGCGTGGCGGTCGGTAGTGAAGCCATCCAGCGGCAGCGCGCGGAAGTCCGAAGCCAGCGGCGCCAGGTGCAGGGCGAACTCGGCCGAGCGAATCGCCTGCCGCGACGTGGCCACCACCGCCTCGCAGCCCAGCCCACGCACGCCACGCACCAGCCGCGCGACATGCACGAGGTTGTGCCCCATGAACTGCGGCTCGAAGATCAGCACACGCATGGCGGTTGCCTTGAGTTGGGGCTGTGGCCGCCGGCCGCTAGCCGCTGCGTGGGCTGGTTGGCTCGGTTGGCTCGGTTAGCTCGGTCGGCTCGGCCAAGTGTTCTGCGGCGGGCGGTGCAGCGGCGCCGGCCGAGTCGATCACCACCGCTTCGGCCGGCGCCGTGTCGACTCGTGGCGGCGCCGCTTCGCCGGCTACGCGCCGGTAGATCACCACGGGCGGCGTCGCGCGGACGGGGCGTGTGGCGTCCGCCTCTCCCGCGGCGACGCCCTCATCCGGGGGCTCGACACGCGGGCCCGACGCCGCCGCGGCGAACTCTTCTCCGTGCAACGCCCATTCCCAGGTCAGCAAGTCCGGCGAAGGCGCCAGCCCGCACCGCTCCCGCAGCCGGGCCGTCCAGTGGGCGGCGTAGTTGGCGTCGCTCGAGTAGCGGACAAAACGCTCCGCGGCCGGCGTCACGGTGTGCGTCGCGCTGGCGTCGAGCGTCGCCACCAGGGCGTCGGCCACGCTCGCCGGGTTGGCGGCGTCGCAGCACCTCCCCAGCTCAAACCGCCGGATCGTCCGCCCGATCCAGCCGTTCGCCGAGCCCAGCAGCGGCCGCCTGGCCGCCGCCCCGGCCACCACGGTGCTGGCCGTGTAGGCGTGGTGCGGGCACACGGCGGCCACGACGTCCGCGCTGCGGATCGCCTGGCCGAACTCCAGAGAAGAAAGCCGGCGGTCGACGCACACCACGCGTCCGGCCGCCAACAAGTCTGCGTACTGCTCGTGCAGCAGCGTGTGGACGTCCGGGTGGAACGAGCCCAGCAGCAGCAGCCGGTCGTCCGGCTGGAGCCTGTCGGCCGCGTCGCGCATCGCCTGCGCGAGCACGGCGATCCCCTTGCGGCCCTCGATCAGGCCTACCACGGCAACCGCCCGGCCGTTTGCCGGCACGCCCAGTGCGGTGCGCGCTTCGCTCTGCGTGATGTCCGGCAGCTGGCCGAACGGGTCGGGCGCCAGCCGCGCGGTACGCGTGATCCGGCCGCCGTGCCGGGTGAGCTCGGCCTGTGTCGCGTCGTTCAGGTACAGGACGCGGGTCCAGGGGCCGGCGGCAATCATCCGCAGCACCAGCCGCTGCCTCAGCCGGGCGGCCAGCGGGCGGCGGGGCAGCAGGTACCGGCCGCTCACCAGCAGCGTCTCGGCTTCGGCGCCGCAGTCCCGCAGCGCGGCGCCAAGCCCCAGCGGCAGCCAGCCGAAGCGGGCCAGCAGGTTCCCGCACGGCAGGTAGACGTGGTCCGGGCGGATGTCTCGCACGGCGCGGGTCAGCGAGCGGTAGCCGGCGGCCAGCGAGTTGAGCCCGCTGGTGCGCAGCCGGCGGCCCAGCGGGTCGGTCTGAAAGCCCGGCAGGGCGACCAGCTCGAACAGCCCGCGGTCTGGGCCCAGGTGCACGTCGAACTCGGTCGACTCGGCCGCCTGCGTGGAGGTCGCCAGCACCGGCTGGCAGCCCAGGTCGGTCACCGCCCGCACCAGCCGCGCGGCGTGGGCCAGGTTGTGCCCGGCGAACTGCGGCTCGAAGATCAGCACTCGCATGGGGCGGCGGGGTACGGGGCTAGGTGTTGTCGGGGGTGGCGAAAGCGGGCGCCGGCCTGCGTGTTTGCAACGCGGGGCCAAAGCCGGCCCGTCGCTGGGCCGGCGCCGGCCGGGCCGGGGACGTTAGCAACTCGCCCCGCCAAGGCCTACAGCGGTTGGCGCCGGCGGTGCGGGGCTGTGTACAATCCGCCCAAACTGGCCATCCTCTCGCCCCACCCCCACACGGACCAACGCCATGCGTAGGCGCGACTTCCTGACAACCGGCGCCGCGGCCGCCATTGGGCAGTCGCTGCTAGCAAAGCTGGCCGCCGCGCAAGAGGTGCTTGGCGACGCAAAGGAGACGCTCCAGGCGACGGAGATCGATGTGCCGGGCCTGGGCCGTGTGTCGCTCAACCCGGCCGACTACGACGCCGAGACGCTCGGCCGGCTGTTTGGCCAAGATTTCGCCGCGGGCGTGGCCTGGGTCCGCGAGCACTACGCCGACGCGGTGACCGCCCTGCAGCAGGGCGACGCCGCGAAGATGGCCACGCTCGCCGCGCCGCTGATCACGCAGGCCAGCCGGGCGGCGGGCCTGCCGCTGGTGGGCGATGGGCTACGCGGCGCCCTGCTCGACGAGCCGCGGCCCGAGCCGATCCAAGCCGCGCGCAGCACGGCGCCGCCGGTGTACTACGTCAACGGCATGTTCACGCCGCACGACCTGGCGCGGGAAGAGGCCCGTGAACTCGCCAGGCGGCTGCCGGGCCGCGCGGTATGGCTGCTGTACAACCAGGGCACGCCGCCCAGCGTCGACCGCCGTGCCGCCGGCAAAGACCTGGAGGAGGCCTTCCGCGACCGGGTGTGGCCGCTGCAGCTCACGCGGATGCTGCGGGGCAAGTCGCTCGGCGCCGGCGTTGGATGGGCGATCGACAGCGGGTCGCCCCTGCAGCACAACCCCACCACCCGCCAGCTCGCTGGCCTGCTGCACAAACTGGCGGGCGAGCAGCCGGGCGGCGGCGTCGGGATCGTCGGCTACTCGCAGGGGGCGATGATCGCCCGCAACGCGTTGTTCACGCTCGCCCTGCTCGGCAAGCAGGCGTACGCCGAGCAGCGGGTGGCGTTGGTGGCGCCCGGCCTGCCGATCAGCAACCACGAGGTGTGGCCCGTGCCCGCGAAGTTCACGCCCATCGTCGACCCCAGCGACCCCGTGCCCGCGTACCTGGGCCTGCAGGGCGACGGCTTCCAGGCCGAGGGCGCAGGCCTAGAGCACCACCGCTGGTTCGAAGACGGCTACGCCAGCCGCATCCGCCCGGGCATGCTGACGGTTTGAAGCAGAGGCTGTTAGCTATTGGCTATCGGCTGTCGGCGAAGGAAGGCTGGCCAACAGCCAACAGCCAATAGCCCTTCACTCCAGCACCAGCAGCTCGACGCGGCGGAAGTCGATCGGGTGGCTCTCGGACTGCAGCGAGATGGTGCCGCTCGACAGCATCTTGTCGGCGCCCGCCGCCAGCAGCTTCTGGGCGCTCGCGTCGCCGGGGTCGAGCTGCGGCTGGCGGTACTCGATCACCGGTTTGCCGTTCACCAGGTGGCGGATCAGCTCGCCGCCGCGGGCCTCGACCTCCAGCGTCACCCAGTCGTTGGTCGTGAACGGTTGGCTGGAAGAGGAGGTGCAGTGCCGCGTGTGCAGCCGACCGCCCAGCACGACGTGCGTGCCCGGCGTGCAGAGGTTGGCGTTGGGCTCGTCGCGGCTGAGGATCTGCACCTCGAGCGAGACCGGGAAGTTCTGCCCCTTGCCCATCGACTCCGGCGTCTGCCCGTGGATCATCACGCCGCTGTTGCGGTACGCCCACCCCTGCCCGCCGGCGGCCTGCTCACCCACCACGCGGTACTCAACCCGCAGGCGGTAGTGGGAGAACGGCTCGGCGAAGAACAGGTGGCCGAAGCGGTTGCGGAAGCCGCCCTCGTACTTGTCGTAGCGGACCTTGAGCAGCCCGTCCTCGACGCGGAACGTGTCCGCGTAGTTGTCGCCGGCGTCGTAGCCGCGGATCTTTGGCGTCCAGCCGTCCAGGTCCTTGCCGTTAAACAGCTGCCGCCATTCCTCGGCGTGCAGCGGGGCGGCGGCAAGCAAGATCAGCAGCAGCGCGGTGGTGGGGCGTAGCATAGGATTGTTGCGCTGGGTGAAGAGGGGCCGTTAGCGAGCCGCGGTGCGTGACGAGCGGCACGCCACCAGTGTACTCGCCGGCGTGCCGGCCCGCACCGCTCTGCACGCGGCCGGCAGTGGCTCAAGCGTTCTCGCCGGCCAGCCAGCCGGTGCTGAAGGCGGCCTGGAAGTTGTAGCCGCCGATCGGCCCGTCCAGGTCGAGCACCTCGCCGGCGAAGAACAGGCCGGGCGTGCGGCGGCTCTGCATGGTGCGGGAGTCGACGTCCCGCAGGTCGACGCCGCCGGCGGTCACCTCTGCCTTCTTGAAGCCCTGCGTGCCGGTAATCGGCACCCGGCACCGCTTGAAGGCGTCGACCACCCGCCGCCGCTGCCGCTTGCTGAGCTCCGCCACGCGCCGCTCGGGGGGCGTCTCGGCCAGAGCGAGGAGCGACTCGGCCAGCCGCCGCGGGGCGAGGGTCTCGGCCACCGCGCCCACGGGGCGGGCGGCGTCTTCGCTCTCGCCGCCAAGCCGGCGGTGCAGGGCTTCTTCCTCCACGCCGGGCGTGAAGTCGCACACCGCTTCCCACCGCTCGGCGTCGGGCCGGGCGGTGACCACGTGGCTGAGGTTCATTGCCAGCGGGCCCGACACGCCGAAGTGCGTCAGCAGGAGCGACCCCCGCCCGCGGTCGACCGGCTTGCCGCCGGCGACGCCCAGCGCCATGCCCGCGTCGGGCAGCGTCACGCCGCGGAGCTTCTGCAGCCAGCCGGCCGGCGAGAGCATGGGCGCCAGCGCCGGCCGCGGCGGCACGATGCGGTGCCCCAGCCGCTTGGACCACGCGTAGCCGTCGCCCGTGGTGCCGCAGCCCGGGTAAGACTGCCCGCCGCTGGTGATGACGACCGACCGGGCGGCGTACTGCCCGCGGCTGGTGGTGATCAGGAAGCGGCCACCGGCGCCACCGCTGCCGGCGGCGCCGCTCGGCGGGGCGATGGCCGTCACGGGCTCGTCGAGCCGCAGCTCGGCGCCGGTTTTTTCGAGCATCCGCAGCATCGCCCGCTGGACGTCGAGCGCGCGGTTCGAGACCGGGAACACTTTGCCGGTGGACTCGACCTTCGTGGCGACGCCCTCGGCGGCGAACAGCTCGACAACCTCATCCGGCCCCAACGCGGCAAGCGGCGAGTGCAGGAAGCGGCCCTGCTTGCCGAACGCGTCGGCGATGCCGCGGCGGTCGGTGGCCTGGGTCAGGTTGCACCGCGTGCCACCGGACATCAGGATCTTGACGCCCGCCTTGCGGTTCTTTTCGAGCAGCACCACACGCCGCCCCCGCCGCGCCGCGCG
>JBCCQL010000035.1:0-14480 GCA_039024355.1 Planctomycetota bacterium | reverse complement strand
GCCAGCCGGCACAGCAGCTCCGCGGTGGGCTCGCCCCGGCCTCACGCCACGCGTAGCCGCTCGGCCGCCGCCGCCGGCCGGCCGATGGCCAGGTACGCGTCGGCCTCGGTCGAGATGAGGTCCACCGGCTCCTCGTCCGGCAGGTACGTGTCGCGCAGCCGGTGCAGCGTGGTGAGCTCCCGCCGGCGCCGGCCGGTCCGCTTGTGCAGCGTCGCCAGGTCGGCCAGCACGGCCCGGTCCGCCGGCGCGTGCTGCAGCGACTGGTGCAGGTCGGCCATCGCCCGGTCGGCCAGGCCCGCCGCCAGGTGCGCCCGGCCACGCAGGGCCCACGCCTCGGCCGACCGCGGGTCGATCACCAGCGCCCGGCCCGCCTCGTTTAGCGCGCCGGCGTGCTCGCCCCGGGCGAGCAGCATCTGGCCGTAGCGGATCGTAGCCTCGGCGGCCGCCGGCTCGAGCAGCACCGCCGCACGCATGTTTTCGATCGCCTCGGCGTGGGCGCCCCGGGCCCAGAGCGTCTCGGCCAGGTGCCGACGCGTGTCGAAGTCCTCGGGCGAGGCCTCGGCCGCCTGCCGCAGCAGCGCCTCGGCCTGGGTGTAGTCGCCGGTCTCCAGGGCCGTGACGCCCTGGCACGAGTAACGCCGGCACTCGGCCAGCGACGCCGACACCGGGTTCTTCGGCCGCAGCCCCGCGCACCCACCAGCAGCAGCAACCAGCAACGCCATACCGCCCGCCAGCCAGGCATGGCGGCGTTGTATGACGCGTGGGCGGTGGTGACGGCTTGCAGGCACGCGGCGGGTGAGGGACGAGGGGTGAGGGGCGAGGGGCCAGGGGCGAGAGTTGAAGCGCGTGGGCGCAGGATGGCGGCGGGAGGGTAGCGGCGGGCCTCGCTAGCGTCAACGCAGAGCCCGCCCTGTCACGCCGCTGGCGCTGGGGCCGGCGCCCGGTCGGTACCATCGGCGCCGCGGGCGCCCTAGACTGAACCCGCACCAAAAAGCCGCTCCGGAGCCCCCATGTCCGCCATCTTCGACCAGGCCGGCGTCCGCTTCGCCTACCCCGAAAACTGGACCATCGAGTCCCCGCCGGACGACGAGGCAGAGCTGCAGGTCACCGCTAGCAGCCCGGCCACCGCCTTCTGGTCGCTCAGCGTCTACGAGGGCTTGCGTGACACCCGCGCCCTGCTCGAAGAGGTGCTGCAGGCCATGCAGGCCGAGTACCCCGCCCTGGAGCACGACCCGGCCGATGAGATCGTCGACGGCACGCCGGTCGCCGGCTACGACCTGAGCTTCTACTGCCTCGACCTGACGAACACCGCGTGGGTCCGCGTCTTCCACCGGCGGCGGTCGACCTGCCTGCTGCTGTGCCAGGCCGAAGACCAAGAGTTCGACGACGTCGAGCCCGTCTTCGAGGCGATGACCGCCTGCCTGATGCGGCCCGAGCTGCTCACCCCGTCGGAGTAGCGTGCCGTGCCGCTCGAGCTGACCTACCACGCCAGCGAGCCGCTGCCCGTCGAACTCGAGGGCTTCACGCCCGACGCCCTGCGGGGCGAGCCGCTCGACGCGGTGCGGGCCTTCCCGGCCGCCATCGGCAACACGGCCGTATCCATCGGCGAGCTGTTCCGTGTCGCCGGCGATACGGCCGACGCCGACTGGCGGATCGCGGGCGACCTGTCGGGCGTCCACTGGCTGGGCGCCGGCATGGCCGAGGGCGCGATCCGCGTCGCCGGCCCCGTCGGCCGCCACACCGGCAGCCGCATGCGGGGCGGCGCCATCACCATCGAAGGCGACGCTGGCGACTGGCTCGGCGCCGAGATGCGCGGCGGCCGCATCGAAGCCACCGGCGACGCCGGCCACCACCTCGGCGCCGCGTACACCGGCTCGCCCCGCGGCATGCGCGGCGGCGAGATCCTCCTCCGCGGCGCCGCCGGCGACTACGCCGGCCACACCCTCCGGCGGGGCTGGATCACCATCGCCGGCGGCTGCGGCCAGTACGCCGGCTACCGCATGAAGGCGGGCACGCTCATGGTGCTCGGCCCGTGCGGCCCCCGCCCCGGCGCCGAGATGGTCCGCGGCACCATCGGCCTGTTCGGCGCCACGCCGCCGCTGCTGCCCACGTTCCGCCACGCCTGCCGCATCGCCCCGCAGTTCTTGGCCGTCATGGCCAAGCAGCTCGCCGGCGAGGGCTACACGCTGCCGACCAACGTCGACCTCTGGCACGGCGACCTCCTAACCGGCGGCCGCGGCGAACTCTTGCTGCCTGTTGCGGAATAGTCTCCATCGACAAAGGGGTGTGACGACCAATGGACCAGGTTTATACGCTAGGCCCGATTTGGGCCAGAATTGCCGCTATGTGACCAATGTCGACGCCACCTGTGCAGGTTAGCGGATTACGCAATCGGCGTCGAAAGCATCACACCGGTACAGTGTAAGGGGGCGAGGCAAGTCCTGTGCCCTGGTCTGCTTGAGTGCGGTAAACTGTCCGGAACGACTGTCCCCGGAGATGTCATCAGCTGTGCCGAGAAAGCCTATGGAGAAGATTTCTGATATCCCGCAGCTGCTTCACGACACTTCCTTACTTTCGATTGAAGTTGATGAACCACTGCGTAGTGCCTGTTTCTGGTTCAAGTGCCTTCGAAGGAATGTGGATGGCTCTGATTTGGATGACACAATCGTGGAGCTTCGGGTCACATCCGTCGAACGTATAGCAGCGTACTATGATGCCGAGAGTGTGAGCCAGCGATTCTCAGAGTTGCCCGACATCCAGTTGCTGGCACTTGATGGCCTGAAGCAACTAGAAGTCGACAACCCACAGTGTGCTGTCGCGATAGATTCGCACGACGAGTATTTCAACCTCGAAACGGCTGGGCGGGTAGATTGGCTGCTTGGTGAACCGCCTGTGGATTCATCAATGCCTACGGAACAATGTCTATTCGTTACAATAGATACTCGTCACCATCGAAAAAGCAATGTCCGTTCATCCTTGATGATTCAGGGGGCGTCAGTCGAGCCATGGGCTGGTGGAGTGCCCTTATCGATTCACGAGTGGGGCCTGCAGTACAGTGCATGGTGGAAGGGCTGGGAGCAGCACTGGGCGGCAAATGAGTCTGCCGAGTCAGAAGATGAATCGAAAGAAGAAGGTCGATTTATCCCTGCCGGTGCGGACGAGACGGCCGTTTTGAGCTTCGAACCGCCCGCAAAACCTCCTTTTCTTGTGAGTTCAAGCGATGTCGACGGAGCATTGCTTGAACCAATTCGAGATTACTTGGAGGGTATCATCGCACGCGACTGGAGTCGGGTCGCAAGAGCCTTGCCAGACTTGGACGTGGATATGGCGTCTCGTGCTCGTGAACTGGAGACGCAATTTCTGGGGCACGACTTTGGACGATGGGTATACCAACGACAGTTAGACACTGCATGGAAGGAACGATATCAGGCTTGCGTCACCCTGCGTGGAGTCGAGTTTGTGGGCCCACTGGAAGGAGAGCCAGCGGAGGCGAACGAGACTGTCGTGTCGTATGGTCTGCGGCGTCTTCGCGACCGCTGGGTTATTCGCACATTCTGCCAGGGCTGGCCCGCCTTCGGCTCAGCCCCAGAATCGGCTTCTGCGAAGCCTTGGCTAGACGAGTGGGTAAGCACAACGACCTAGGTTATGCGTTTTCATCTGCATCGCACGACATCGATTTCAGGCCACCCCTAAGTACAAAGGTGTGACCCACATTTTCAGGTAGCTGACTTTCCCGTTTCCGACTGTTTTCGGGAATGTCGCTGTCTCTTGGGCCCCCAAACCTCGGGGAACTCGTGTCTGGCGAAGCTCACCCGAAGCATCGTTTTCGGGAAAGCTACGCCCTTACCGTATAATCCTGGTCCATTGGTCGTCACACCCTACAAATCGCCAACGCGAATGGTCCGCAACAGGAGACACCACTTCGACGACAACGACAGTTGGCAAGTGCTGGCCGAGACCGATGCTTCCCACCCCGCCGCGGCGATCTCCGCCAAAGGGGGCAACTACCCTGACGCGATCGCCGCACGGACGGCATGGCATGGCATGGCGACGAAGGATTCTGCTTTTTTTGACGCTACAGCGGATCTTCAGTCGGCGTAGCCATCTCGCTGCGTGGTGTTTCCTGCGGCGGCGTCAAGCTGCATCGACGATGCACCGCATCGCCTGTTTCTTCCGCCTTGCCACGCCCTGCGGTACTTCGCGGCCTGGTCGCACCAGCTTAAAAATCGCTGTGAGCAGGCAGCAGCCAGGCTTGCAGCTCCGTTGCGTTTCGCACCAGCAGCGTGCGGCCGATGATTGAGGGGGCCGTCCATGCCGGCTCGGCGAGTGCTGGCCGGCGCCACGCGGGTTGCCACTGCGGCGGATCGGATGTCGCGGTAACTGAGCCGCTGAACAGTCCGCCCTTCTGGTCGAGCCCAATGAGCTGCGGCCCCAGGGCGATGAAGTTGGCTTCTGCCGGCAGGCGGCGCCGTAGGGTGGTGCGGCCGGTGGCCGGATCGATCACCACCAACCGTGGGGCCCGCCCCGTGCCGACGACCGAGTCGCCCACGAGCGTGGCATTGGTCTCGACGCAGCCGAGCTGGCGGTTCTGCCAATGGGTTTGGTGACGCCAGCGCCCGCTCTCGCGGGCGACGCCAATGGCCTGGGCCCCCGCCTGGCGGTAGCCGTGCGAGACGATGGCTTGGCTGCGGCTGGCGTCCCACAGCGGCGTGAACGAAACGTTGTCGGCCGCTTCGCGTCGCAGCAGGTGGCGGAAGAGGACGCCGCCACCCGTGGGGTCGACGCCGACCAGTTCGAACATGCCGTGGAAGAGCAGCACGGGCGTGCCGCCCACGCTGATTGCGATTGGCGAGGCGTGGCTTGAGCGGAAATCCTCTGTCTGCCAGACGGTGTTGCCGGTGGCCACATCAAGGGCCACCGCCCCCGGTCCGCCCGGGCGGTCGGGTGGGCGGCCGAAGAACTCTGTCTCTGCCGCCTGCACGCTCCCCATGGCAGGCAGCACGACGCTTGTGCCGGCGAGTAGCGGGCTGGCGGCGTAGCCCGACTGCGGCAGCACGGCGCCGAAGTCGGCCACCAGATCGCGTTGCCAAACGAGCTTGCCGGTCGCCCAATCGAGGGCGCGTACATGCCCGCGTACGCCGGCGACCACCACAACACCCGCGGCCAGCAGCGGCGTGGAGTGCGGCCCCGGGTACTGCCCCCTTCGGCTGCTCGACGAGGCGGTGCTTGTGCGACCACACGGGCTTGCCCGTGGCGGTGTCGAATTGCTCGGCGACTTCGTCGGCGGCGTCGGTGTAGAAGACAACACCGAGGCCCCCCTGCCCCACGACGGCGGCGTAGCCCCTGCCCGCGGGGCGGCGCCATGCGAGCTGTGGTTCTGGCAAGGAGCCGTTACCGAGGCCGGGGCCGGCGACGCAAAAGCTGCGACTGGGCCCACCCCATTGTGGCCAACCGGTTGGCTTGCCAGCCGCGGGTTGACCCCAGGCGACACCCGCACCGGCGAACCCGGCAAGCGTGGCGGCTTGGAACTGGCGTCGATTGAGCATCGCGCTAGAAAGATCGCCGATGGAGCGTGATCCAAAGCTCACCGAGCTTACCCGACAAACGCCTGCCCATGCGGCCGCTGGCTTGCTGCCAGATGCCCAACCACTTTCATCTGCTCGCGTGGCCCCGGGGGCCGCGACCGTGTGGCAGGCCCAGCTAGCCGGCCGAAAATCGTTGAGCTTGGCCCAGAACGGTTGGCCTAAACACGGCGGTCGAGATTTGGTGTTTCGCCCGGTAGAACGATGATCGGGCCCCGCTAATCTGGCCCCGCCGGTGACAAGATACGGCAATTGCCGTTGTCACATCTTGTCAGTTGCCACCCTCCGGCCGTGTTTCTCCGGCCGGTTGGGGCTCGAAAAACCTCTACGCGGCGCCGCGTGGGGTTCTTGCGCGGAAAGATTGGGCCGAGCGGGTGGGCAGTGGGCAGTAGACGGTGGGCAGTCGGCAGTCGGCAGTGCTTAGAGGGGCGAACGGGGCGCCGCTACTGCGCGCTAAGCTTCTCAACCTCGCCCCAGAGTGTGGGGAGGTCGATCTTGATTTCGGGTAGGCGAGGAGACTGGTACGTGGGCTTTGTGGGGAGTTCGACGCGGTAGCGCCTTTGGTCTTCGGACGGGTCGTCGCTTAGCAGCAAAAACTCGATGTGGCGTTCGGCGGGGTCGACGATCCAGTACTCGGCGACGCCGTGCTGGGCGTAGATCGCCAGCTTGTGCGTGCGGTCGCGAGCGGCGTGCGACGCGCTGAGGATCTCGATCACCAGGTCGGGGGCGCCACGCACCCGAGAGTCGACGATCGACCGCCGGGACTTCGACACGTACACCAGGTCGGGCTGGAGGATAGTGTCGTCGCTGAAAACGACATCGATCGGCGCCGCGGCTCCAAAACCACCACCATCGCGGACGCCCCTTAGGACGACTTCCGTGAGCAGCATCGAGATAACCTGATGCCGTGAGTTCGGAGCGGGCGACACGACGAATTCCCCCCGAATCAGTTCGATCGGCGTGCCTTCTGGCAGGCCCCAGTAGTCCACGGCACGGGCGGGCCCCGCCGGTCCCGACGAGGCGAAACCGGCAGCCGTGGCGCTAGCTGGCGTGAAGTCGGCGGGTGGCTGTGCGGTGCTCATGCCGGACAGCATACACCCAGTGGGAGAAGTCGGCGAACAGCAGCAGGACCGGGCGGCCCCCCGATCTACCGCGCGCGTAGCACTAGAAGACAGCCTCTGGCGACGCGGCGATGGCGTCGGCGGCTATCGTTTTTCGATCGGCACGAAGTCCCTCTCCGCCTGGCCGGTGTAGACCTGGCGGGGGCGGCAGATGCGTTTGCCGGGGCTCTTGTGCATCTCCATCCAGTGGGCGATCCAGCCCGGCAGCCGGCCGATGGCGAACATCACGGTGAACATCTCGACCGGGATGCCGATCGCCCGGTAGATGACGCCGGAGTAGAAGTCGACGTTCGGGTACAGCTTGCGCTCGATGAAGTACTCGTCGCTCAGGGCGACGTCGGCCAGCTGCTTGGCGACCTCGAACATGGGGTCGTCGATCTGCCGCTTGGCCAGCAGCTTCTCGCAGCTCTCCTTGATGATCAGGGCCCGCGGGTCGAAGTTCTTGTACACGCGGTGCCCGAAGCCCATCAGGCGGAAGTTGTTGGCCTTGTCCTTGGCCATGTCGACGTACTTCTTGACGTCGCCGCCGTCGTTGACGATCCGCTGCAGCATGTTGACGCACGCCTCGTTCGCCCCGCCGTGCAGCGGCCCCCACAACGCGCAGATGCCCGCCGAGATGCTGGCGAACAGGTTGGCGTCGCTCGAGCCCACCATCCGCACGGTGCTGGTGCTGCAGTTCTGCTCGTGGTCCGCGTGGACGATCAGCAAGAGGTTGAGCGCCTCGACAAAGTCGGGGTCCGCCTCGTACGGCTCGGTGGGCACGGAGAACATCATCCGCAGGAAGTTCTCGCAGTAGCTCAGGTCGTTCCGCGGGTAGACGAACGGCTGGCCGATGGACTTCTTGTGGGCGAACGCCGCGATGGTGGGCAGCTTGGCCATCAGCCGCATGACGGACGTGTCGAGGTCGGCCGGGTCGCGGAAGCTGAGCGAGTCTTGGTAGAAGGTGGACAGGGCGCCGACGACCGAGCTGAGGATCGCCATCGGGTGGGCGTCGCGGGGGAAGCCGTCGTAGAACAGCCGCATGTCCTCGTGCAGCATCGTGTGCCGCTTGATCTTCTCGCGGAACTCGGCGATCTGGTCCGCGGTGGGCAGCTCGCCGTGGATCAGCAGGTAGGCGACCTCGACGAAGTCGCAGTTGGCGGCCAGCTGCTCGATGGGGTAGCCGCAGTACCGCAGAATGCCCTTCTCGCCGTCCAGGAAGGTGATGTCCGACGTCGTGGAGCCGGTGTTGACGTAGCCCTCGTCGAGCGTGACCACGCCGGCGTCTCTGCGGAGCGTCGAGATGTCGACCGCCACCTCGTCCTCCACGCCGGTCACAACGGGCAGTTCGACCGTCTTCTCACCGATGGTGAGCTTGGCGTGTTGGCTCATCGCGGGCTCCGTGGGTTCCGTTGTGGTGGTCGCCGACAGCTCGCGATTTGCGTGGGCAGCCGTCGCGGCGAACGGCGCCCCGGGCAGCGGAATAGGCCGAGAGCGCCGGCCGCTGGTGGCAGGCTCGACGCGCCCAGCGGCGTGCATGGGGCGTACGCGCCCGAGCCACCAGAGGAGCTTATCACGATCCGCAGTCTAGCGGCCGGCATTGGGGCGAGCAATCGTCGACGGAGCACTGCGGCCCGCCAGAACGCGGGCAAAACCGGCGTGACACCCAGCCGCATCGAAGAGAGACCGGCCCGCTCGTGGCGCCGCCGGTGGGCAGGTTGGCCTACGCGGCCCGGCGGTCCGCGGCGGGGTTTGCGGACGCCTGCGTGCGCTTGCGTAGGCGGTAGTCAACCGCTCGGCAGTAGACGCAGGGCATAGTCACCTTCATGCCGCAGCCGCCGCACCGCTGCGGCGGCCCGGCGATCTCTTGCTCCGCGTCGGGCTCGCGTCCGTAGCGGCCCCGCCGGCCGGTCGCCAGGGCGCCCACCGTGCCACGGCTCACGCCGAGCTTTGCGGCGATCTTCCGCTGCGAGAGCTCGCCTTCGTCCAGCATGCGGCAGATTTCTCGGACCAACTCGATGGGTAGCATGGGCGTCCTCCGGGGCATCGGGCAGGAAAGAAGAAGGTGGCGTCGACGGCGGCGGTCGGCTCACGCCGCGTCGCACGACTCACCGAAGCCGTCGCCGGCCAGGCCTTCGTGGTCGTCGTCGTCGAAACAGAAGTCGCCCGCCTCGGGGTGCGGCTCGTCGGCCGGGTCGAAGGGCCAGTCGTCTGGCCAAGGGTTCAGGCCATGGGCTGGCCCGATGACGTCGTTCGCAGGGCCCGCCTGCAGCAGCTCCTCAGGGCCTGGGTTCAGCGTCTCTTCGTCCGGGAAGTCCGCTTGGTCGTGACTTTCGCCGGCGGCGGCGTGGTGGTTGCCTTGCTGAGTTTGGGCGTCGAGGTCGCGGGCGTCGGCTGGGTCGTTTTCGGTAGCCATGGAGGGCCTCGGGGCTAGCGATGGGAGGATCTTGGCGGCTGGCCAGCGATCCGATCGATTAGTGTTTTTTTGTACACTACTTACGCACCAATGTAGCTGTTTTTTGCGCCCCCGAAACCTGCAAATAGGCCACAAGATGTCTTTTTAATGCGCGCAGCGGTCGCCGGCTGCCAGTCGCGCCGCGCGGCGCGTCCGCGTTGCAACGGTTGCCCGGCCGCCTGGCCAAAGTGTGCCCCCGCGGCAGGCACAACGCCGATCTCTTACCTCAGGCACGGACTGCCGAGGTTTGCGGACGCGATGGATGCGTCAGCCGTTCAAGCCGGAGCTAGGCCGTGTCGTACGAAATGGTGCAGGGCGCCCTGGGCGCCAGTTTTCTGCTCGTCTGGCTCTTTATCGGGCTGACCATGCTGGGCGACCGCATGGCGGAGGTGCGGGGCAAACGGGCGGGCGAGGCCAGGCGTATGCCACAGGTGCCACGGCCCCACGCCGGCGTGAAGGCCGGCCGCCGGATCAAGAAACGGGCCCAGACACGGCCCGTGTGACGGCCTTGGCAACGCGACCGCACCCGGCCGCTAACGCAAGCGCCGTTGCCGCCGCCCCTCGCCGCGGACACGCCGCACTCAGACGGACGCGCCGCTGAGGCGCCGCTTGGCTCCGAGCAGCATGGCCGCCATCTGCGGCGACGTGGCTTCGAGCTCGGCCAGTTCGTTCATCGGGAAGTTGCCAAGGGACTGCTCGGCCGCCTCGCGTCGGCCCAGCGCCTCTTGGCACACGACGACGCCGGCCAAGCCGAACAGCCGGAACGCCGGGTCGCTGTCGAGCTTCGCAAGCCGCTGGCAGATCGCCAGGGCGCGGTCGTGCTGCCGCCGCCGCAGCAGGAGGCTCGCCAGGTTCTTCTCGGCCAGGTCGTGGTAGTACGGCTGCTCGTCGGGGAACCGCTCTTCGACGGCCAGCCACGCGGGCTCGGTGTCTACCATCTTTGCATGGAAGAGCTGGCGGAGCACGTCGGGCTTGGCCAGCGTTTGCAGCTCGGCGGAATCTGTGAACGCGGGCCTGGGCAGCGCCGCGGCGAGCAGCCCGCCCGCCACGAGGCAGGCGGCGACAAGCGTGGCCGCGCGCCGCCACCGCATGCGCTTCAGCCGGGCGGAAGAGGCTTCACGCATCAGCCTGGCGAGCTCGGCGGTCGCGGCGTTGTCGCCGTCGTTCAGGGCACGCAGGCCGACGATCGACCAGTTCTCGGGGCCCTCGGCCCAGCCTTCTGCCGCGGCTTGCTTCGCGAGCGTACGCAGGTCGCTCAGCAGGCTCGCCGGCGAGGCGGGGCGCGCGTCGGGCGACTTGGCCATCATCGTGCGGACGATGCGGGCCAAACCGACGGGCGTATCGGGGCGGGCCGCGTCCAGCGGCGGGGGCTCTGAGTTGAGGTGCTGCACGGCGACGGCCAGCGGCGTGTCCCCGCGGAACGGCGGCTCGCCGGCCAGCATGTGGTGGGCGGTTACGCCTAGCGAGTAGATGTCGCTCCGCGAGTCGACGGCCCGGCCCTCAACCTGCTCGGGGCTCATGTACAGGGGCGTGCCCATCGTGACGCCCACCTGCGTGAGGTTGGCGCCCTGGGCGTCGCCGATGCGGGCGAGGCCGAAGTCCGCCACTTTCACCTCGCCCGAGCGGGCGAGCATGATGTTTTCTGGCTTGATGTCGCGGTGGACAATGCCGCACTCGGCCGCCTTGTGCAGGGCGGAGACGACCTGGCGGAGGATGTCGAGCGTCAGGCCGGCGTCGAGGCGGCCCTGCCGCTCGATGAGCTCGCCGACGTTACGGCCGGCGACGTACTCTTGGGCGATGAAGTGCAGGCCGCCCACCGCGCCTACTTCGTAGACCTGCACGATGTTGGCGTGGACGAGCGCGGCGGCGGCGCGGGCCTCGTTGACGAAGCGGCCGACGTACGCGGCGTCCTCCGCGAGCTCGGCGCTGAGCACCTTGAGCGCCACACGCCGGGCCAGCGACGCCTGCTCCGCCAGGTAGACCTCGGCCATGGCGCCCCGGCCCAACCGGCGGAGCACGTGGTAGTCGCCGAGCGTCTGTCCCGTGAGGTCGGGCATGGGCCGGTCAGATGAGGCTGGGGCCGACGTGGGCGATCGCACGCGGCTACGTCGGCACGCTCACCGCACGCAGCACGCGGCTGGTCGTTTCCGACTTGTTGAGCACGTAGAAGTGGATGCCGGGCACGCCCGCCTCGAGCAGCTGGTGGGTCTGCTCGGTGGCGAAGTCGGCGCCCGCCTCGGCCTGGTCGTCGGGCGACTCGCCCGCTGTGTCGAGCCGGTCCGCCAGCTCCTGCGGGAACTTCGCCCCGCACATGGCGGTGATACGCTTTGCCTGCGCGGCGTTGGTGATGGGCAGCAGGCCCGGCACCACCGGCACGTTGATGCCTGCCTCTGTGCAGTCGTCGCGGAAGCGGAAGAAGTCTTCGTTGTCGTAGAACAGCTGCGTGATGATTACGTCGGCGCCCGCGTCGACCTTACGCTTCAGGTGCTCGAGGTCGGCCTCGCGGCTGGGGGCCTCCTGATGCACTTCGGGGTAGCCGCCGACGGCGACGCCCATCCGCGGGAACTCGCCGCGGATCATCTCTACCAGCTCATTGGCGTAGCGGAACCCGCCATCGACCGGCCGGAACTCGTCTTCGCCCTGCGGCGGGTCGCCCCGCAGCGCGACAACGCTGCCGACGTCTTGGTCCTCCGCGGCGGACAGATACTCGCGTAGCTGGTCGGCCGTGCGGCCGACGCACGTCAGGTGCGTGGCGACGGAGACGCCGAAGTCTCGCCGCACGCGGGCGGCGATGGCCAGCGTCTTGTCTTGGGTCGAGCCGCCCGCCCCGTAGGTGCAGGTGATGTAGCTGGGCTGGAACTCCATGAGCCGCTCCGCGTGGCGGAACAGGGCGGCCTCGCCCGCCTCGGTCTTGGGCGGGAACAGCTCGAACGACAGCCCGAAACGGCCAGACTCGTAGACCTCAGCAATGCTCATCGCGCCCTATGCCCGCCGATCGGTAGTTGCTCGGCCGCCACGCCGGCGGCCGCTCGCTTGTTTGTCGCTGCGTCTAGCTTAGCAAAGGCGCCGGCGTCACGCGTGGCCAGCCCGACCGGTGGAATCCACCCGACCGGCCGCGGCGGCACAATCGACCCGCTCCGCGCTGGGCTTCGCACACAACACCGGGCCGCCGAGCGGTACGCCGCGGAGCCGGGCGTAGGTTTTCTCAGCGGCACGCGGCCGGCGTGCGGTGATGATCGCCGCAGGTCTCGCCGTGCCGCCCGCCTTTCCGCCAGCGGTATTCCCCAACTTCCGACACAGCAGCTATGAGCACGTTTCATCTTGTTTTGATCGGCGGGGTCGCCCTCGGCCTGCTGCAACTCGCGGCGGGCGTCGCCTTAGGCCTGTGGATCGCACGCCGCGGCCCAAAGCCCGGCCACGCCTCGCGAGACACGCAGCGGGCGGCCAAGCTGGCGGCCGACCTGCACGGGCTGACCACCACGGTCGCCTCGTCCGTGCGGCGGCACAACGACGCGATCCAAGCCATCGACCACCGCCTGCGGGAAGAGGCGGCCGCCGCGCCCACAAGCCCCGCCAGCAGCGGCGACGAAGCACGAGACCCACAAACCGATCCGCTCACGGCGATGGTCGTCGGCGTGGTGGGCGAGATGCTCTCCGCCAACCGCAAGCTGCAGGACGAGCTGCACTCGGCCGAGGCGGCCCTCGAGCGGCAGGCGAGTGAGCTTGTCGAACACCGCCGCGACGCCCTGACCGACGCCCTGACCGGCCTGCCCAACCGCCGCGCCCTGGACAACCTGCTGCGCGACCTGGTTGACGGCTGGCGCCGGCACGGGACGCCGTTCTCGGTCTTGATGATGGACATCGACCACTTCAAGCGGTTCAACGACACGCACGGCCACCAAGCCGGCGACGCCGCGCTGCAGGCCTTCGCGCGGGCGATCTCTGGCGCCGTGCGTAAGCACGACCTGGTGGCTCGCTACGGCGGCGAGGAGTTCGCCCTGCTGCTGCCGCACACGCAGCTGAGCGAAGCCGCGGCGGCGGTCCGCAAGGTGCGCCAAGCGTTGGCCGACCTCCGCGTCACGATCGACGGGCAGAGTTTGCCGGTAACCGGCAGCGGCGGGCTGGCGACGATCCTCTCGCACGAAGCGGGCGACGCCCTGGTCGGACGCGCTGACGAGGCGTTGTACGCCGCCAAGCACGCCGGGCGCGACCGGGTGTATCGCCACAACGGCGGCGCGGTAGAACCGCTGAACGACCTGGCGGGCGGCGACCCGCACACGACGCTCGCCGATGGCTTGCGAGAGGCGTGCGCCGACCTGCGGGCCGGGCTCAACCGCTTCATGCAGGAGCCAACCGACAGCGAGCCGGCCGGCAAAGCGTAGCGGCCGCTCGGCGCCCACGAGTGGCGGGGGTGCCGGTTGCCGCAGCAAGCATGCGTAGGCGCCGCAAGCATTCTCGTCGCTGCGAGCGTTCGGGTCGCGTCGAAACCGAGATCGGCTATACTCTCGCCCCTCCCGTACCGCGGCCGCCGGGCGAGAACCCGCACCGGTTGAGCGACACGTCGCCTGCCCGACCAACGTGTCGGGCGTGAAGGCCACCAGACTCGGTACGCCCCCCTTCCGAAGCGAGCGCAGGAAAACGCGACCATGAGCCAAGCCGAAATCAGCCCGGCAGCCCCTGCCAGTACCCTCAGCCGAGAGAACTGGACCGAAGTCACGCCGCAGGCGTTGTACGACAAGCTGATGACCGTGGCCCGCAACTTGTGGTGGAGCTGGCACCCGGAGGTGATCACGCTCTTCCGCGACCTGGACCCACTGCGGTGGCGGCAGCTGGACCACAACCCGATCGCCCTGCTCTTGGAGATGACGCCCGAGCAGGTGGCCGAGCGGGCGGGCGAGATGGTCATGTACACGCGGATCAACCAGGCCCACCGCCGGTTGAACGAGTACATGGCCAACACCCGGCACACGTGGGCGGCCCGCGAGGCGGGCGTGCTGGCCTCCAAGCCCGTGGCGTACTTCTCGGCAGAGTTCGGCATCCACGAGTGCGTGCCCATCTACTCCGGCGGCCTGGGCGTGCTCTCGGGCGACCACGTCAAGAGCGCCAGCGGCCTGGGCGTGCCGATGGTCGCCATCGGCCTGTTCTACGACCAGGGCTACTTCAAGCAGCACCTGGACGAAGACGGCATGCAGCAGCAGGAGTACCTCGACACCAAGGTCGAGCTGCTGCCGATGGAGCCCGCCGTGTGCCCGGACGGCAAGCCCATCACCGTCGCCATCGACACCCGCACCGGCCAGCTGCTGGCCAAGGTTTGGCTCATGCGGGTGGGCCGCGTCAAGCTGT
>JBCCQL010000034.1:0-14500 GCA_039024355.1 Planctomycetota bacterium | reverse complement strand
GGCGTTGGCCGCCAGCACGGCCGACGCCGGGTCCGCCTCGCCCCGCGACTCGAGCAGCTCGACCGCCAGCGGCGTCAGCTCCGCCAGCAGACCGTCGCGTTCGCCCGGCCCCACCCGCGATAGGTAAGCCGAGAAACCGGGTGCCGCCCCGCCACGCACCGCCGACTCAAACGCGTCGCACAACGCATCCAGCCGCGCGCCCAACGACCCGCCGCCGCTCGAAGGCCCGTCGCCACCCGAAGGCCCGCCGTCGCCAGAAAGTTCTCCTCCAGACATCGGCCACGCCCCAAACATTTCTGGTCGTACTGCGCGCGGTTTCGACCGCTCAGCCACAGAGCTTCGCGCGGAGGTCTTCGACGATCGCCGCCGGCACGAAGCGGGCGATCTCGGCGTCGCCGGCGAGCGGCGTGATCTGCTTGATCAGCGAGCTCGACACGTGCGAGAACTCGTCGTCCGCCATCAGGAAGACCGTCTCGATCGCCGGGTCCAGCTTGCGGTTGGCGAGCGTCATGGTGAACTCGGCCTCCATGTCGGACAGCGACCGTACACCGCGGATGATGACGCGGGCGTCGCACTCGCGGACGAACCGCACGGCCAGCCCCGTGAAGGGCCGGACCGTCACGTTGTCGATTCCTGCGGTCACGCGGCGGATGAGTTCGACGCGTTCCTCGGCGGTAAATAGCGACCGCTTCTCTGCGTTGATGCCGACGCCCACGATCAGCTCGTCGACCAGCGTGCTGCTGCGTTCGATCACGTTCAGGTGGCCGAGCGTGATGGGGTCGAACGAGCCGGTGTAGATCGCGCGGCGGGACATGGCGGTGAGGCCCTGTTGCTGGCGGATAACGTTTGCGGGCAATGTGCAAGCTGGCGCCCGCGCTAGGCGAGGGCGTCGATCAGGCGGTCGATGTCGCCGGAGTTGGTATAGGCGTGGGGCGCCGCGCGGAGCCGGCCGCCGCGGCAGCTGAGGGCGACGCCCGCTGCCAGGCAACGCTCGCGGAGCTTCACGGGGTCGCGCCCGGGCAGCGTGAAGGCGACGATGCCAGACCGCGGGTCGTGCCCGTCGTCTTCGACCGCGCGGGGCGAGGCGATCTGGGCGCCGGCGGTCAGCAGCCGCTCGCACAGCCGGTCGGTGATGGACAGGACGGCCGACTCTAGGTCTTCAGGTCGCCACTGGGCTAGCAGGCCGAGACTGGCGCCCCAGCCGATCATGCCGGCCGAGTTGATCGACCCGCCCTCGTAGCGGGCGGCGGTGGGCAGCAGGCGGTACTCGATGGCGCCGTAGTCGAAGGCGTTCACCACGCTGGTGGCGCCGACGCCTAGGGCCCGCAGCCGGTCCAGGTGCTCGCGGCGGATGTAGGCCAGGCCGGCGCCCTCGGGCCCGAGCATCCACTTGTGCCCGTCGGCGGCCAGGAAGTCGACCGGCGTGTCGCTGACGTCGATCGGGAAGACGCCGAGGCCCTGGATGGCGTCGAGCATGAACAGGGCGCCGGCCGCGTGGGCGATCTCTGCCACCCGCACCGGGTCGAGCCGGTAGCCCGTGGCGTAGCCCACCCAGCTGACGGCGACCACCCGCGTCCGCGAGTCGCACGCCTCGCGCAGCTTTGCGTAGTCGGGCCGGCCATCGACGCACGTTACCGCGCGGGTCTCGACGCCGCGGTCTTGCTGGTGGAGCCACGGGTAGACGTTCGACGGGTACTCGCCGGCCAGGATCACCGCGTTGTCGCCGGCCCGCCAATCGATGCCCTCGGCGATGAAGTTGATGCCGGTTGTGGTGTTGGGCACGAGGGCGATCTCGTCCGGGTGTGCGCCGATGAGCTTGGCCGCCCGCTCACGGCAGGCGGTGACCTGCTTGTGCCAGTCGAGCCAGACGGTGTCGCCCGCCAGCGCGGCCTGGCTGAGCCAGTGGCCCATCGCCTCGGCCGCCGGGCCCGAGAGCGGCCCGACGGCGGCGTGGTCGAAGTACGCCACGCGGTCGGCAATGGGCATCTGCTCCCGCATCCGCTCGGCGGTCATCGCCGGCGGGGCGTCGGCGGCGTTCGTTTCTTGGGTTTCGCATGCCATACTGGTTTGAGCCCGGCCTTGCGGCGCTTGGCCGCCGAGGCTTTGGCTACGCTGTGTCACCGGCGGGTTAGAACGCGATTGGAGTGCGGGCAGTGTACCGAAAAACGATGCGTCGTTCCTTTGTGGCCGTTTCCGCCGCAGACCACGCTGGGCGGCGCCTTGCTTGCGCCGCCGTGGCGATGCTGCTCCTCACGGCGCAGCCCGCCGCCGCGCAGAGCAAAGCCGAGGCGAAGCGGCTCCGCGACGCGATGGTCGACGCCGAGGTCGTGGCCGCCGGCATCGAGAACCAGCGTGTGATCCGGTCGATCCGCGACACGCCGCGGCACGAGTTCGTGCCGCTCGCCCAGCGCAAGCTGGCGTACTACGACATGGCGTTGCCCATCGGCGAGGAGCAAACGATCTCGCCGCCGTTTGTCGTGGCCTACATGACCGAGCAGCTGGACCCGCAGCCCTCGGACACGGTGCTCGAGATCGGCACCGGCTCGGGCTACCAGGCGGCGGTGCTGAGCCCGCTGGTGCGCGAGGTCTATTCGATCGAGATTATCGGCCCGCTGGGCAGGCGGGCTGCGCGGACGCTCAAGCGGCTGAAGTACGACAACGTGCAGACACGCATCGGCGACGGCTTCCTCGGCTGGCCGGAGGCGGCGCCCTTCGACAAGATCATCGTCACCTGCTCGCCGGACAAAGTGCCGCAGCCGCTCGTCGACCAGCTCCGCGAGGGCGGGCAGATGATCGTCCCCGTCGGTGAGCGGTACCAGCAGAACCTCTACCGCTTCACCAAGGTCGACGGCAAGCTGCAGCGGGAAACGCTGCGGGCCACGTTCTTTGTGCCGATGACCGGCGAGGCAGAACAGCGCCGCGTGACGCAGCCCGACCCGCTGCGTCCAGCGCTGGCCAACGGCGGCTTCGAGACCGTGATTGGCGAAGACCAGCTGCCCGAGGGCTGGCACTACCTGCGGCAGGCAGAGCTCGTGACGCCGGGCGCGGGCGAGAAGCCGAACGATTCCGCTGGCGATGCTGCGGCAGATGCCGCTTCAGACGCCGCCCCAGAAGGCCGCCGGTATCTGCGCTTCCGCAACGACCAGCCGGGCAGGGCAGGGCGGGCGCTGCAGGGCTTCCCCATCGACGGGCGGCAGGTGAGCCGCCTCAGTGTCAGCTTCTACGCGCGTGGCGAAGCGATCCGCTACGGGCAGTCGCGCAAGCAGTGGCCGTTTGTCGTGGTCACGTTCTACGACCAACGCCGGGCCGCGATTGACAACGCCGCCATCGGCCCGCTGCAGGGGACGTTCGCCTGGACCCGGCGGGAGGCGACGCTGGCCGTGCCGCTGGCGGCCCGCGAGGCGATCATCCGCATCGGCCTGTTGGGGGCAATCGGCGAGTTGAGCCTCGACGACCTGCGGGTTTCTACGGCAGACTGATCGCGGGTTCAACTCGCCGAGCGTTACGCCGCCGACGCCAGCCTGCCTCGTGGGCGGCGGACGCCAGGTGACGGGCCAACCGTGGTCGTAAGCCCCGCGGTAGTCACTGCTTGCAGCCCGGATTCTCTAGCCGGGCGAATCGACATATTTTGCCCAAAATCCTTGATCCGCCACGCATCGTCGGTATTCTGGGACACGCAGCGAAGGCTTCGCCGCAGTCGACCGTTCGTTTCCCCGCAACTGGTTTTGGAGTCACGAGGAGTAAGGAAATGAGATTTGCTTGGAACAACGCCGCGGTGGCCTTTGCTGCCGCAGCGGCAACGGTCTTCGGCGTTTCAACGGATGCCGATGCCTTCTGGGGCAGCCGCGGAAGCTACGGCTCTTACGGCAGTTACGGCTCGGCGGGCAGCCACGGCTCGGGCGGCAGCTTTGCGTCGTACGGTAGCTACGGTTCCCGGGGCAGCTACGGGTCGGGGGGCAGCTACAGCTCATTCGGCAGCACGGGCAGTCACGGCTCGTACGGCAGCTACGGCTCGGCAGGCCCTGGCCCGCTGAAGCGTCTCGCCCTGCACATTAGGGCCAAGCGCGCTTCGCGTGCCAGCTACGGCAGCTACGGTTCAGCGGGCAGCCACGGGTCCTCCGGCGCGTACGTGGTCGCTTCTTCGAGCCACGGTTCGACGGGCAGCCACGGTTCAATGGGCGGCTCGGTAAGCTACGCCAGCTGCGGGCCGACTGTGACGCACCATGCCCCGGTTCATCATGGCAGCACGGGTGGCTATGGCAGCACCGGCGGATACGGCAGCGTGTCTGTCTCTTCGCACGTGATGGCCGGCAGCACGGCCACGCCGCACGTCGCCGCCAAGCCTGTGACCACCGGCAGCGGCATGCTGCGGGTGACGGTTCCGGCCGACGCGGTCGTGTACGTCAACGGCAACAAGACCACCAGCACCGGCAGCCAGCGGCAGTACGTCTCGCACGGCTTGGAGTCGGGCCGCGGCTACACGTACACGCTACGCGTCGAATACGAGCGTGACGGCAAGCCTGTGGTCGAGAGCAAGACCGTGAAGCTGGTCGCTGGCGGCGACGAGTCGATCGCCTTCGTGTCCGGCGCCGACGCGTCGGCTGTCGCCGAGACAGACGCGGAAGCATCCGACGAAGCCGACGGCGAGCCCGCCCCGGTGACCGTCACCAAGCTGACGCTGCAGGTGCCCGAGGACGCCACGGTGACGCTTGCCGGCGCCGCTACCAAGCAGACCGGCGCCGAGCGTGAGTTCCTTACCACCAAGCTGCCGGCCGGCACGACCTGGGAAGACTACACGGTTGAGGTCCAAGCGGTTGTTGATGGCAAGACCATAACGCAGCAGCGCAGCATCGTGCTGCGTGGCGGCGAGTCGCAGGCGTTGGTGTTCGACTTCTCGCCAACGGTCGTTGCTTCGCTAGACTAAGGCCCGAAAGAGCAGGGCCCCGATAGGCAGGGCTCCGATCGACGGGGCCCCGATCGACGGGGCCCCGATACACGGGGCTCGACGGGCCGACCCAATCCTTCCCCGGCGCCGGCATTGACCGGCGCCGGGGATTTTCGTTTAAGGGCTAGAGCCCATACCGACGCCGGCCGGCTACGCCACTTTTTGCTGGGTACGCGCATCGGCCCGCGTGCGGCCGGGGCCGTCGACTCCCAATCGCGACGCGGAATCGCCATGGCGGCACAACGCGGCAAGCAAGCCAAGCAGCAGACGCGTGCCGCCAGTCAGCCGGACGGGGGCGGGGCCGCGGCCAGCGAATCGCCGTCGGGCTGGCCGCTGTGGGCGCGGGCTTCGGCCACGGCGCTGGTCGTTTGGCATATGGCCGTGGTGTTCCTCTCGCCGCTGTCGGTCGAGCCGCGTTCGCCCCTGGTGGCCAACATCGCCCAGTCCAAGTACGTGCGTTGGTACTCCGATCCGCTGTACCTGAACCACGGCTACCACTTCTTCGCCCCCAACCCGCCGCTGGGCGGGCAGCTGATCCGCTACACCGTGCAGGCCGAGGACGGCCGGGTCCTCAACAGCGGTGAGTTCCCCAGCCTCGACGAGCAGTGGCCGCGGCTCTGGTACCACCGCCACATGATGCTGGCCGATCAGATGGCCGGCATGGGCGTCTACGGCGCCCCGGAGGCCGACGCCCGGCTGATGATGCAGGCGTACGCCCGGCATCTGCTCGCCAAGCACGACGGCTACTACGCCAGGCTCGATAGCGTGTTCCACCGTTCGCTGCGTCCCGAGGAGGTGCTGGACGGGGCCGACCCGTACGACGCCCGCCTGTACGAGGTGACCATGAGCGTTGAGCAGCGTTCCGAAGACCTGCAGACGCCGCTGGTTGTCGAACCTCGGCCGGCAGGCGGGCCGCAGCCGGCGGGCGGATCGCCTGGCGCCGCGGCGCCGGAAGAAGTGCCCATCGGAGTCGGCGGATGAAGGCCTGGGTCGCCGGCATGACCGACTACTGGCGTGACGCTTGGCGGGCGTGGGACGCCTTCCTGTTTTCGCCCGTCGACCCCGCGCCGCTGTGCCTGATCCGCGTGCTGGCCGGCGCCATGCTGCTGTACACGCACGCCATCTGGAGCCGCGACCTGGGCGCCTTCTTCGGCCCCGACGGGTTCCTGCCGATCGAAATCGCAAACGCCGTCAACGAGTCTTGGTTCATCGAGCCCGGCAACCCCCGCTGGACGTTCAGCTACTTCTGGTTCCTGGGCGACGGCTGGCTGCTCCGCGTCATCCACGGCGCGAACCTGGTGGTGTTCTTCTGCTTGATGGTCGGGCTGTTCAGCCGAACGGCGGCGGTGCTGGCGTTTGTGTCGGCGGTGTCGTACGCCACGCGGGTATCGCCGGGCGCGTTCTTCGGCCTCGACAAGATCAACTGCCTGCTGGCCATGTACCTGATGCTCGGCCCGTGCGGCGCCCGCTACTCGCTCGACCGGCTGTGGGCCCTCCGCCGCGGCGCTGCGGCCGAGGCGCCGCCCAGCACCGCGGCCAACGTTGCGCTGCGGATGATCCAGATGCACATGTGCGTGGTCTACCTGTTCTCCGGGCTCGGCAAGCTGCAGGGCGAGATGTGGTGGAACGGCATCGCCACGTGGGTCTCTGTCGCCAGCACCGAGTACCGCTCGCTCGACATGAGCTGGCTGGCCGGCAACCTGCGGCTGGTCGACTTCCTCACCCACGCCACGGTGGCGCTCGAGCTCTTCTACTGCTGCCTGGTCTGGAACCGCTGGACACGCCCGTGGGTGCTGCTGGGCGCCATCGGCATGCATGTCTTCATCGGCGGGGCGATGGGCATGATCACCTTCGGCCTGGTGATGATCTTCGGCAACCTGGCGTTCTTCTCGCCGGCAACGGTTCGCAAGTGGTGCGACCCCATCGCGCGGCGGGTCACGCTGCTGCTGGTCGGTGAGCGGGCCCCGGCGGAAACCGCCTAAGTAGCGAAGGCCGCAGCGGGGCAGGTCGCAGCACCGCGGGTAGCGCGGGGCAGGGCAGGGCGGCCGGGCACGGGGCAGCCCAGGCTTGCACCGTCGCTGGCCGGCCGTGGGCCGCCGATTTACAATCAGGGCCTGCCGTACAATGCGACCTGTAGCCAACCTCAAGCCGCGAAGCATCCGTTGTTCAACACCATCGCCATCGTCGGCGCCCCGGGCGCCGTGGGCCAGATCATCCGTCGGCTGCTGGCCGAACGAGACTTCCCGCACCAGCGGATCAAGTTCTTGGCGTCCGCGCGGTCGGCCGGCTCGACGATCGAGTTCCGCGGCCAGACGCACACCGTCGAAGCGCTCACGCCCGAGGCCTTTGACGACATCGACCTGGCCATCGGCAGCACGCCGGACCCCGTTGCGAAAGACTTCTGCCCCTGGGCCGCCGAGCGTGGCTGCGTCGTCGTCGACGAGAGCGGCTACTGGCGGATGGACCCAACCGTGCCGCTGGTGGTGCCGGAGGTGAACCCGGGCGCCGTGGCGGGCCACCGAGGCATCATCGCCAGCCCCAACTGCTCTACCACGCAGATGGTGCTGGCGATGAAACCGCTGCACGACGCCGGCAGAGTACGCCGGGTGGTGGTGAGCACCTACCAGGCGACCAGCGGCGCCGGCGTGGCGGGGCAGGCGGAGCTGCTGGCGTCGACCAGGGCGGCGCTGGCCGAGGCGCCGCCCACCGCAGAGCCCTTCAAGCCCGA
This sequence comes from Planctomycetota bacterium, assembly GCA_039024355.1. Lineage (GTDB taxonomy): Bacteria > Planctomycetota > Planctomycetia > Pirellulales > Lacipirellulaceae > JBCCQL01. The sequence goes on along the minus strand of JBCCQL010000034.1, from coordinate 6,827 downwards.
GGCGTTCGCCCACCCCATCGCCTTTAACTTGGTGCCGCAGATCGGCTCAGAGAAGCACGCGGGCTACACGTCCGAAGAGATGAAGATGGTGTACGAGACGCAGAAGATCTTCGGCGACGAGACCATCAAGGTCTGCCCCACGTGCGTGCGGGCGCCGGTGAGCAACTGCCACAGCGAGAGCATCCTGGTTGAGACCGAGAAGAAGATCACCGCCGCCGAGGCCAGGGAGCTGTTCGACGCCACGCCCGGCCTGCGCGTCGTGGATGACCTGGCCGCCGGGCGGTACCCCATGCCGCGCGACTGCGACGGCTCGGACGACACGTTCATCGGCCGCATCCGCGAGGACCTCTCGTGCGACAACGGCCTCGCCTTCTGGTGCGTGAGCGACAACCTCCGCAAGGGCGCCGCCACAAACGCGGTGCAGATTGCGGAGCTGCTGGTCGAACGCGCGGCGGCGGCGGTCACCGGCAGTGAAGTGGCTCCGAATGCTACGAATTGAGGGGGCGGCGATGGCGACAGTCCAGCTAGCCAAGACACCGCGGGCGCCGGGCCCCTCACGCGTCGAGGGCAACCGTGTCGTGCTAGAGGGCGTGAGCTGGGACACCTACGAACGCCTGTTGGCGGGCCTTGAGGGGCAACGGGTTTTCGTGACCTACGACGACGGTCTTATGGAGATCGAGATGAGCCCGTCCCTGCCCCATGAAAACCGCGATCGCCTCCTAGAGCGTTTGGTCTACGCCATCGGGCTGCTTACCGGCGTGAAGATCGCATCAGGCGGGACAACGACGCACCGGCGGCAGGACTTGAAGAAAGGCCTCGAGCCCGACGCGTGTTTCTGGATCGAGAACGAGCATCAGCTAGTAGGCGTGCGCGAACTCGACCTGACGAAAGTCCCGCCGCCCGATCTCGTCATCGAGATCGATGTGCACGCAGAATCGACCGATCGGATCGCCATGTACCAGCAGCTGCAAGTGCCGGAAATCTGGCTGCTGCGCGACGGCGAGCTGCAGTTCCTAACGCTGGAGAACACGCGGTACGCCCGAGTTGACGCTAGCCGCAGCTTCCCCATTGTCGGCCGGGCGGCTGTTGGACGCGCCCTGCAACGGATCGACCAAGTCGGCGAAGACACAGCGCTTACCGAACTCCTCTCCGAACTCGGGCTGCGTTAGGTGCGTTGGCTCAAGCTCACCGTCGCCTACGACGGCACAGAATTCGCCGGCTGGCAGGTGCAGCCCGGGCGGCGGACCGTGCAGGGCGAGGTCCAGCACGCGTGGCGTGAAGTCACCGGCGAAGAGGTCCGCGTAACGGCCAGCGGCCGGACCGACGCCGGCGTGCACGCCGAGGGGCAGGTGGTGGGCCTCGCCACCGCGTCGGCGATCCCCACCGAGAAGCTCCGCGCGGCGCTCAACGCCAAGCTGCCCAGCGACGCCGTGGTCCGGCTGGTCGAGCCGGCGCCGGCGGGCTTCCACGCCACGCACGACGCCCTGCAAAAGACCTACCGCTACCAGGTGCACAACAGCCGCGTGCGGCCGCTTCTCGACCGGCGGGCCGTGTGGCACGTGCGGGGCGATCCGCTCGACGCCGCGGTCATGGGGCAGGGCGGGGCGTTGCTGATCGGCCGGCACGACTTCGCCTGTTTCGAGTCGACCGGCTCGGAGCGGGCGACAACCGTCCGCACCATCACACGCCTGTCGGTCACCCGTGTGGGCGAGCGGGTCGACATCCAGGTCACCGGCGACGGCTTCTTGTACAACATGGTCCGCACCATCGCCGGCACGCTAGTAGAGGTCGGCCGCGGCGCCCGGCCCGCCGCGTGGGTAGGGCAGGTCCTCGCGTCACGCAGCCGCACACAGGCGGGGCCCACCGCGCCGGCCCACGGCCTGGTGCTGGCGTCGGTCGAGTACTGATCGGTGCGTCTCTCTTCCTTGCCAGAATCGCGGCTACTAAACTACGGCGAGAGCGGCGGCGTGCGACTGGCCGCACGATACCAAACCCGGTGTGGGGCATCGACGTGGCGAGCGGCACCGAGTTTGTCGGCAACTACCGGCTGTTCCACCTGATCCGCGCCGGCGCGACGTTCGAGATCTGGGCCGTGCGGCCCAAGTCGGAAGACAAGCCCTTCGCCATGAAGTGGCTGCCCAAGGGCAAGAAGTACGACCGCTCGACCGTCGCCGAGCTGAAGCACGAGTACGACGTCGGCAAGGGCCTCACGCACCCGGGCGTCATCGAGACCTTCGAGTTTGGCAACACCAAGGAGGGCGCGTTTGTCTTGATGGAGTTCTTCAAGACGCCCAACCTGAAGCAGCACATCGTCAACAACCTGGACGTCATCAAGCAGGGCGGCGCCGATCAGCTGGGCTGCCGCGTGCGGGACATCTTGGTGAACGCCGCCGCCGGCATCTCCCACATGCACGAAAAGGGTTGGGTGCACCGCGACATCAAGCCGGACAACCTGCTGGTGAACGCCGCCAACGAGGTCCGCGTGATCGACTTCACCATCGCCGCCAAGCCCAGCGGCGGCCTCAGCAAGCTGCTGGGCGCCAAGACCAAGGTGCAGGGCACCTACAGCTATATGTCGCCCGAGCAGATCCGCGGCCAGGGCGTCGACCCGCGGGACGACGTCTACAGCTTCGGCTGCATGGTGCACGAGCTGCTGTCGGGCGGCAAGCTCCCCTTCACAGCCAACAGCCCGAATGAGCTGCTGCAGCGGCACCTGAAGAGCAGGCCTCCGCTGCTGACCGTGTTCGACCAGAACATCCGGCCGGAGTTTGCCGCCTACGTGCACAAGCTGCTCGCCAAGAGCCGGGCCGACCGGCCCGGCAGCATGAAGGAGGTGAAGCTGGCCCTGAAGACCGAGCGGATCTTCCACCAGCCCCCCAAGCCGCCCGCCCCGGCCGCCCCGCCGGCGGGCGGGTGACGCACCACCCACAGCCCCGCAAACGCGCCACAGCCCCGCAAACGCGTGCCCACCAACCCCTAGCAGAACCATGGCAGCCGGAAACAGCCAGCTCGAGTTCGAGCAGCCCATCGACGAACTCGACGCCCGCATCCGCGAGCTCGACGCCGCGCCCGACAAGTCCGCCGACGACCACGAGAAGCTCCGCACGCTGAAGAAGCAGCTCGCCGAGACCACCAAGGAGATCTACGGCAAGCTCGACGCCTGGGACACGGTGCGTGTGGCCCGCGTGCAGGAGAGGCCCAAGTTCACGGACTACGTCGATCTGGTGTTCGACGAGTTCGTCGAGCTGCACGGCGACAAGTTCTTCGGCGACGACCGCGCGCTGCGCACCGGCTTCGCCAAGCTCGACGGGCAGAAGGTCATGCTGGTGGGCCACCACAAGGGCAAGACCTTCAAGGAGCGGACCGAGTGCTACTTCGGCTGCGCGCACCCGGAGGGCTACCGCAAGGCGCTGGGCAAGATGCGGATGGCGGCCAAGTACGGCATGCCGATCGTCTGCCTGATCGACACGCCCGGCGCGTACCCCGGCATCGGCGCCGAGGAGCGGGGGCAGGCCCAGGTGATCGCCGAGAGCATGCTCGAGATGTCCCGCCTGCCGACGCCCATCATCTGCGTGGTGATCGGGGAGGGCGGCTCGGGCGGCGCGCTGGGCATCGGCGTGGGGGACCGCGTCGCGGTGCTGCAGTTCGCCTACTACTCGGTGATCAGCCCCGAGGGCTGCGCCGGCATCTTGTGGAAGAGCCACGACTACGCCGACAACGCCGCCCGCGCGTTGCAGCTCACCTCGAGCAGGCTCAAGGAGCTGGGGGCCGTGGACGACGTGATCGAGGAGCCCGTCGGTGGCGCCCACCGCGACCACTACCAGATGGCGTCGCGGCTGAAGATGTACCTCGCCAAGAACCTCCGCGAGCTGTGCGACAAGCCGACCGACACGCTGCTGGCCGAGCGCTACGAGAAGTTCCGCCGCATCGGGCAGTTCCTCGAAGGCGACGGGCAATGACAGCCGGCCGCGGGGCGTCGCCGCCTGCATCGCGCGTACACGGGCGGAGGCGCTGGCGGGCGGTCGCGCTGCTGCTGCCCGTCGCCGCGTGGATGTGGCTGGCGTTTATGCTCGTCCACGAGCTGGGCCACGTCGCCGGCGCGTGGGCGACGGGCGGCCGCCTGGTGTGCGTGAACGTCTTCCCCGGGCAGCTCTCCAGCACGCTGGTCCGCCCGAACCCGCGCCCGGGCGTCGTGCTGTGGTCCGGCCTGCTGTGTGGCTGGATCGCGCCGGCGGCGGCGCGGCTTGCGACGCGAACTACGGGGCGTCCCCGTAGGGTGCTCGATTGTTGGGCGGCGTTCTGCCTGCTGGCCGGCGGCGGCTACTTGGCTGGCGGCGGGTCGGAGCGGCTGACCGACACCGGCCAGCTTGTCGCCGCCGGCTGGCCGCTGCCGCTGCTGGTGGCGATCGGCGCCACCGTCGCCAGCCTGGGCTACTCCTGGTCGCGGCGGGCGTGGCCACGGCTCCTTACCGACCTCGGCCGCCAGCCACCGACACGCCGCGATGTCGCCGCAGCGTGGCTGCTGCTGGCAGCTTGGGTCGCCGGGCAGTGGGCGTTGGCGGCGTGGCTCGCCGAGCAGGGCCCGGCGGCGTAACGGCTGCCGGTAACGTCCGATAATCTCTGTTATGTCCGTTTCGGCGTGGTTCTGCCCGCTGATTCGGCTACAGCAGCGGCGGCCCTGCCACCACGGCCAGAACCGCCAACAGGCTGGCGAAGATCGTCCCCAGCACAAACACCACGCCACGCAGCCACGTGCGTGGCCGCTCGGGCACGCCGAGCGCGGCGACGATAAGCTCCAGCACGTGCCCCGCGGTGAAGCAGACGTTGGCGCCGATGAAGCCGCCGGTGATCGTCGCCAGCATGCCGGCCATGCCGAACTGGACGACCCGGTCCCACGTGCCGCCGAGCGTCGCGAGCGTGACGATGCTCAGCAGCACCAGGTACACCCGCCGTAGCTTCTCCCCCGCCAGGATGATCCGCCAAGCCGTGGGGCCCAGCTCTACCGCGTCGGGCGTACGCTGGTCGTGTTCTGCGTCATTGGCCCGCGGCGATGCATAGGGGTTGGCGTTGGTCGTCATTGCAGGCGGGCGAAGCGGTTGCCGTTGGATAACGTGACGCCCCACAGCTTAGCCGCTTGGCGCCCGGGCCGCCTAACGCTGGGGCCACCCGCCGCCCGGCTGGCTGGGCCACGCCGCGGGCTGGGCCGGTGTGCCGCCAGCGGGCTGCTGCGGCGGCTGGGGCCACGCCGGCGTCGCTTGGTTGGGCCATGCGTTGCCGGCAGCCTGCGGGTACTGCGGCGTGGCGGCCGCGGGCCAGCCGCCGGGGTTTGCCGCGGGCTGGCCGGTGGCGGCTTGGGGCCACCCGGTCTGGGCGCCGCCTTGGTTCTGCAGCCCGTTTTGGAAACCGTTTTGGAAGCCGCCGCCCGGGAACCCCACGCCCGGCTGCCCGGGCTGGCCGCCGCTGTTCAGCTCTTGCTCCAGCCGCGCCAGGTGCGGGCCGATCACGTCGTGGATCTCGGCCGGCACCACGGCGTCGGCCTTGTCGAGCAGCTTGGCGATGTAGTAGCCCGAGCGGGAGCCGATCACCTGCGACTTGACCGTGTCCGGCATCAGCGTCACGGCGAAGAACGTCACCGCGACGCACCACAGCACGCCGCGTGCGGCGCCGACAAAGGCGCCCATCTGCCGGTCGAAGCTCTGCAGCTTGACCTTGTCGATCGCCCCCCGCACGGCGCGGAAGGCCACCCACACCACCAGCGAGCAGCCGGCGTAGATCGCCGCCATGGCGACGAACCTGTTCCACGGCGCGGCGTCGCCGAACACGGGGGCCAGCCGGCCGCTGAACTGCACGGCGGCGAAGTAGCTGGCGATGAACGACGTGACGTACGCCACCTGCCAGGCCATGCCCTTGAAGTACCCGTAGATGGACAGCCCGCCCAGGACGAACAACATCACGAAGTCGTAGGTTTGCATCGTTGGGCCGCCGGTGTTTCTGGTGGGTTGCGGGCGCCGGGCCCGGCCGCGGGCCCCGTTGGCGGCGGGGAGTATAGCCACGCCCGCCAACGCGGCGAACAGCGGATACGCCGCCGGCCGTGCTAGCAGGCGCCGCTTCTGCCTTCCGCCGCGCAGCCGCTTCCTCTACGCTCCGCCGGCTTGCCAACCCCCGGCGCGCGGCCCGCCAGCGGCTGCGTGCTCAAGCCACCTGCCCGACCGATGGCCGACTTCAAGACCCACGTCACCTTCAGCAGCGTCCTGGGGTGCGGCTACTCGGTGGCCGGCATGATGGCGGGCGTCAGCCCCTCCACCGCCCTGGTGGCCGGCGGCCTGTGCGGCGTGTCCGGCATGCTGCCCGACGTGGACAGCGACTCCGGCGTGCCGCGCCGCGAGGCCATGGGCTTCGCCGCGGCCATCGTGCCCATGCTGCTGCTCGACCGGCTGGAGCAGATGCAGCTGCGGCACGACCAGATGGTGCTCACCGCCGCGCTGCTGTACTTCGGCATCCGGTTTGTCGCGGCGCGGCTCATCGGCAAGTGGTCGGTGCACCGCGGCATGTGGCACAGCATCCCGGCGGTGCTGATCTTTGCCGGCGTGGCGTTCTTGATCACCGGCTCGACGGACCTATCTGTTCGCTACTTCAAGGCCTTTGCCGTGGCCCTGGGCGCGATGAGCCACCTGGTGCTGGACGAGGTCTACAGCGTCGACACGCGCGGCGTGGTGCCGAAGTTCAAGAAGTCGTTCGGCACCGCCGTGAAGCTGTGGAGCAAGAACGGCTGGGCGAACTTCTCGACGTACACCAAGCTGGCGGTGGTGACGGCCATGATCGTCGCC
>JBCCQL010000033.1:0-14512 GCA_039024355.1 Planctomycetota bacterium | reverse complement strand
GCCAGGGGCCCAGGCGGCCAACGAGCGTCCGCTTCGCCCCGCCGACGTTCCACGTAGGCCGATCCGGGCGGGCGGTTTGTTGCTGCGATACGGCCATCAGGCTTCCGCCACGCTCCGGGGTGCCGCGCGGCGGCGTGCGTGTCAAACGACGCAGCCCCGCTCCTGTACAGATCGGTATCCGGCGGGGCCGAGTTGAGGGCGACGCCTCGGCACACCTTGGGTCATGCGACCGCTAGCGATTCGGGCTGCTAGCATCCTTGGTTGGGATGGACCCTCAGGCCGCGGCGGCGGAGGCGTGGCTCATGTCGATGGCGACAACGCACAGCCCGTGGCGATCGGCGTAGCGGCGGAATTCACCCTCGTCGAGCAGGATGGTGCAGCCGGCTTCAATCGCTAGCACACGCCCGCCGGCGGCCCGCATGGTTTCTAGCGTCCGCACCCCGACCGTTGGCACGTCGAACCGCATGTCTTGCTTGGGCTTGGCCGCCTTGATGACGGTGAAGCCGCCGGCCCGGCAGAGCTGGCCCGCGCGCCCTATCGCGGCGTCGGTGCCCTCGATCGCCTCGACGGCCAGCACCGCGCGGTCTTTGACGCAGATGCTCTGGCCGATATCGAGGCCGCCCATCTGCTTGGCGATCCGCCAGCCGAAGTCGATATCGGCCGCTTGGGCACGCGAGAGCGGCTTGCCGGCAACCTGGCCTGTGTTCACGAGGAGCTCCGGGGCGAAGTCGGTCGCCGGCAAAAACTCAATGCCGTGCTCGGCGAACGCCCGACAGAACGTGCCGAGCAGCGTGTCGTCGCGGCGGTCGCCGGACCGGCCGATGAAGTGCGGGTAAAAGGTCTTCAGGAACGTCGCATCCGGCACGTACCGCAGCCACGCCCACGGGCGGTACAGGTCGACCTTGTGGAACTTGCCGCACATGGTGGCCCGCGTCACACCACGCCGGCGGAAGTAGCGGACCGCCTGGCCCAGCCGGGCCGCGTTGAGCCACTCGAAGTGGTCGACGTGCGGCCGGATCGCCTCTTCACAGTGCCACTTGAGGCCCAGGCACTGCACCTCGCAGCCCGCCGCACGCAGGGCGTCGGCCACGGTGATCGGCAGCCGCCCCCAACCGGCGATCAGGCCGACGCGGCTGTTCGGGTGGGTCACTGGCATCGGCACGGGTCAAGGCAGCCGCAGGGTTTTGTCGCCGCAGCTGAGCCGCAGCCCCGACCAGTCGTAGGTCAGCTTGTAGCTTGGCGCCCGCGCGTCAAACTGCTTCACGGGGGCTCCGTCGACCGTCAGGCCAGACTCGGTGAACACCAGGCTGCGGCCGCCGACGGAAATGGTTGTTTCGTTCGCTTGATTGTCCGCCACACTCATGCCGCCACGCGCGGTGATGTCGATCCGGGCGCCATTGGGAAGCGTTGCCGAGCCGCTGCTCGTGCCCGTGGCAAGCAAAAAACCCGCCGCCAACAGCAGTGCGGAAAAACACGCCACGCCGGCGTAGAGACAGAGCTTAAGCACCGAGGTGGGCTTGGCCGGTTCTGCAATCATCCACCCAGCTCCGCCAGCCTTACGCGGCCCGGCTCCCGTCGATGCCCGGTTGCGGTTCGTCGTTCGGTTGCCGGCGTTCTAGCTCGGCTACCTGCTTGCGGAGCTGCTTGAACTCCTTCCGCATCTCTGGCAGCTTGGCGATGGCGGCAAAGCGGAGCCGTTGGTCGCGGACCGGCACGGCCGGGGCGCCCAGGACACTGGCGCCGGCGGGCACGTCGTTGCTGACGCCACACATGGCGCCCAGCTGGGCGCGGTCTCCGATCGTCACGTGGTCCCGCACGCCCGCCTGGCCGGCCATCACCACGTAGTCGCCGGTGGTGGTGCTGCCGGCGATACCGACTTGAGAACAAATGAGGTTGTGCCGGCCGATCTGGCAGTTGTGGGCGATCTGCGCAAGGTTGTCGATCTTGGTGCCGTCGCCCACCCGCGTAGGCCCGTACACGCCGCGGTCGATTGTCGTCCCCGCGCCCACCTCGACGTCAGAGCCCAGCACGACGCAGCCGAGTTGAGCCGTCGGGCGGTGGCAGCCGTTCTCTTGGGTGTAGCCAAAGCCGTGGGCGCCGATCGTCGCCCCGGCGTGGATGATGCAGCGGTCGCCCACGACGGTATCTTCGTACAGCGTGGCGTTGGGGAACACCCGCACGCCGGCGCCGATCCGGCAACCCGCCATCACGACCGCGCCGGCGTAAATCGTGCTGCCGACGCCCACCGTGACGTCCTCGCCGATCACGACGTTCGCCTGGATGCAGACGTCTTGGGCCACAATTGCGGTTTCCGCGATTACCGCGGTTGGGTGCACCCCGGGCGTAGGGCCGGTGCGTGGTGGACGGAAAGCCTGCACGATGGACGTAAACGCCTTGTGGACGTCTTCGACAACAATGCGTTGCAGTGCCGACGCCTCGCCGCCGGGCGGGCAGACAACGGCCGACGCTTGGCTAGCCGCGGCGTCGGTGAGCCGGTCGGGGTGATCCGCCAGGGTGATCTCGCCGGCCGCGGCGTCGGCCAGCGGCGCCGCTCCGCAGATCTGCAGGTCGGGGTCGCCCCGGAGTGTCCCGCCGACGAGTTCCGCCAGCTCGGCAAGTGTTGGGTATTGCATATCAGGCAGTCGCGGCTGCGTGGTCGCGTCGATCGGAGGTCGCGCGCCCGGTTTCGGCAGGGCGGGCGGCGGAGGGTAGCGTCGCCCCGTGGATGGCGGCAAGAGCAGCCTCTTGAGCGCCCGGCAGCTCCCAGGCTCGTGAGGCCGTTTGGTGCGCAGGTTGGCCTGCGGCCAGCCGGTTGCCCGCAAGGCAACACCGGCCTGGGAACGGCGTTCCGATCTTTCGTGGCAGAATTTTCACATTTTTGGCGTGTGATTTTTCACAGCGGGTAACTTCCCTTCCAGATAAGCGCGTGCCTGCTGCAGTAGTGGCGATTTGCTTGGGCAGCCGCCAACTTTTCACGACAGTCTGTTCCCTAAGCGTGGCGACCGCATCGCGTGGTACGCACGGGCAATAACAAAGCGTTTTTGAGCCTGCTGGCCGAGCACGAAGCTCAGATTTTTGGCTTCCTGTGCGCACTCGTGTGCCACCGCGAAGACAGCGAAGACCTGATGCAGCAAGTCGTGGTGACCATGTGGCAGAAGTTTGATGAGTTTCAGCCAGGCACCAACTTCGCCGCCTGGGGCTGCCAAATAGCGAAGAACCGTGCGTTGAACTACTTCCAGACGCGTAGCCGCCGCCGGGTCTTCTCGACGCCCATTGTGGAACTGCTCGAAGACGCGGCGGCCCGGCAGCCTGCACCCGCGCGGCAGGCCCGCCGCCGTGCGTTGACGGCGTGCCTAGAGAAGCTCACCCAGAGCGACCGCGAGCTGATCCTCGCGAGCTACGGGGCCGGCAAGGCCCGAGTGAAGTCGCTGGCTGAGAGCCTCGGCCGCCCGGCGGGCAGCGTCTCAAATTCACTCCGCCGAATCCGGCAGGCACTCTATCGGTGCATCGAATCGACCTTGGCCCAGGAGGAGCGGGCCTGACGAGTACAGAGCCTGAAGATGACCCCCACGCCGCCACAAGATCGAAGCTTGCCCAGCGAAACCGCCGGCGACACCGCGGGGCCGCACGGCGTGCCGGCGGTGCCCGCGAATTGGCTGCGGCTGTGCGACTTGGTGGCGTCGGGCGAGGCCGACGCTGTGCAGCGGGCCGCCTTCGAGCGGCGTTTGTCGCAGTCGCCCGAACTTGCGTCGGCGTACCTCGACTACGCCTGCCTGCTGGTCGACTTGGGCCACGCCGCTAGCCGCTCGCCGGCGTCTGAGCTTGCCACGCTGGTGGTCGAGACCAGCCAGAACCAAACGGGCGTTGTCGCACGCGCAGCGGGCGGCGGCATGGACGCACCAAAAGCCAAAGCAGGGCGTGCTCGGGCAGGTTTGCTGCCTCGGCTGTCTCCCCGTATAGCTTGGCCGGCGGTCGCATCTTTGGCAGCTGCCTTGGTGCTTTGGGCGACGCTTTTTGCGCGGCCCAACGCAGCGCCGATAAACCGCTACGCACCAACTGCCGCTTTAGGAACTCCGTCGCTCGAAGCGCCCCGCTCGGCGGAGCCGCCGCTGGCGACCTCCGTGGCGATCGTGGGCCACTCCAAGGACGTGACCTGGGCGAAGGACGCCGCCATGTGGGAGTCGCGTTCGTTGCTCAAGCCGGGCGACTGGGTGTGCGTCGAGAGCGGCGCCGTCGAGATCGAGTTCAGCGACGGCGCGGTGACGCTGCTGCAAGGCCCCGTGCGGTTCCGCCCGACCGGCCCCAACGCAGCAGAGCTGGAGTTCGGCCGGGTGGCGGCGGTTGTGCCCCCCTGGGCGGACGGGTTTCGCATCGATACCCCGCGGATGCGTGTCATCGACCGGGGCACGCAGTTCGCCGTGGCGGTCGACGAGCTGCAAAACGTCGACGTGACGGTGACGCATGGGGAGGTCGAAGTAGCACGGACTCAGGCGGACCGCACCGTGTCCGACACCCGCCGCGTCGTAGCGGGCGACAGCATCCGGGCCGACGCAGAAGGCGTGCGTCCGACCAACGCTCCAGCGCGGCTGGTCCGCCTCACGCGGCGGCTGCCCATCAAGCCGGATGGCAGCCAGCTAGAAGTGGTAGGGCGTTACACGGGTGACTTCGTGCCGGGCGTCCCGGACGAGCCCGCTCGTGGCACGGGCTGGCGATACCTGACCAACACACACGGCCCGATTGGCGACCCTGCCAACTACGCCGAACTGCTCTGGGACCCTTTTGGCGACGGGTGCTTCGACGTCGACGGCAGCGAGCCCAAGTCGGGCCGCGGGCCGCTCGCCCTGGTGAAGCTGCGGCACAACTCCGGGCACCCGGGCCAGGGCGGGCAACAAAGCAGAGACGGGTTTGACCGTTTCGCCATCGCCGCTTTTGTCATCCCGAGCGATGGCGACTACAGCGTCGAGTCCGGGTGGATCGTCCGGCCCGAGAATAAACCCTGGCTGGCTAACCAAGCGGTAGAAGTCCTCATTCACGCCAATGGCTCGGCGCCGGTGCTGCGCATGGATTGCGAGCGGAACGAGAACTCACGGTTCCGCGCAGACCTCGGCCGGCTCCGCGAGGGCCAAGCCATATACATTGCGGTTGGCCCCCGAGGCAACAACTATAACGATCGGTTTGAATGGGGCTTCGTGATTGCGAAAGAGCTAGAACATCCGTAATATTATGGAGCGATCTCATCCTCTCTGCTCAGACTGCTCTTCTGCTCAACTCGTCTGCACGGCGGTCCCTTGAACACCGTGCCACCTCTTTGCGCGATCCGCGCGGAAAGCGTGCGATGGACAGAATCCAACGCCAACGAACACTGCGTGTTCACCGCTACGCGGCGTTCACGCTCGTCGAACTGCTAGTTGTTATCGCCATCATCGGTGTGCTTGTTGCGCTGCTGCTCCCGGCGGTGCAGGCGGCACGCGGGGCGGCCCGGCGTATCCAGTGCGCGAACAACCTAAAACAGATCGGCCTCGGCTGCCTGAACTACGAATCCGCCAACCGCACCCTGCCGCCCGGCGTGGAGGGAAAAGAACTGTTCAACGACGACGACACGCCCGGCGGGCAGAAAGCCGAGGTCGGCATCGCGTGGGGCGTCGCGATCCTGCCTTATGTTGAGGAGCAGGCGACTTTCGACCAGTTCGATTTCTCTGGCGCCAAGCACTACAACTCGACCGTCCTCAACAGCTCCGGTGTATCCAACCAGCAGGCCGGCCAGAACGAGATTGAGCAATACCGCTGCCCGGAGGATACCTTCCGGCAGCCCTTCTTCGCCCACGGCAACAACTGGGCTACCAGCTCCTACCGCGCCGTGACGGGGGTGATCGACCACAACCGGTACCAGATCCTGGCCGGCAACACGTTCAATGTTTGGTTCGACCGCCTGAACCGCGGCCAAAACGCCCAACGCGAGGTTGTCGACGAACTCCGCGGAGCGATGCCGGCCGTCAGCAGCCGCATCAATTCGAGGGCTGTGCGCATCTCTCAGGTGACCGACGGCACATCGAAGAGTGTTCTCGTCGGCGAGTACGTGCAGCAAACGCAATCGCCGCGGGCGAACGTGTGGGCGTCCGGCTGGCGGTACCACAGCAAGGGCCACATCATCCGCGGACCCAACGAAGAGGTTTCGCTGTACCGTATCCCGGACACCGGCTACTGCGCCGCGCCGGCGCGTGGCGATAACCCCGGTGGCGGCGGCGACGCCAACCTGTGTTTCCGGACACTCACGAGTGTGCACGCGGGCGGCGTAATCCAGTACTGCTACGCCGACGGCGCTGTGCGTGGCGTGCCGGAGGGCATCGACGGCGACGTCTACCTGTCGCTGGGCACCATCGCCGGCCAAGAGGTGGTGAACTTTGACTTCTAACAACAACAACCAGCGCAGCACCGCCCGCCGGGGCGGGCGCCGCCCGGGGCTAGCGGTAGCCGCATGCCTGCTCACGTGCCTAGTCGTCGGTTGCGACGACGGGTCGTTTCGCTTCGCGACGGTCGAAGGCGTGATTACACTAGACGGCAAGCCGCTGCCCGACGCCACGGTGCGGTTTAACCCCAAGCAGCAGGGCGGCTCGCCCATGGTGGGCCCCAGCTCGTTTGGCACTACCGACTCGCAGGGCCGGTACACGCTGCGGACGCACAAGGGCCGTAGTGGCGCCGTCGTGGGGCGACACGTCGTGAGCGTCAGCACCTACGCCACCGAGCTTGTCGACCCGCAAAACTCCGACGAGACCCGCGTGCTCTCTGAGGAACGGGTGCCAAAACGGTACCGAACACCGTCCGAACTTACGTACGAAGTGCCGAGCGGCGGCACGGGCGACGCCAACTTCGATCTAACAACAAGCTGACATCGTCAACGCCCAAGTGGGCGTTTTTACTCTTCGGCAGTCTTTGCAACTTTGGAGGAAGCCTAATGCAACGAACACCTATCTTTGGCCTCGGCTTGGCCGCCTTGCTTATCGCGACGGGGCCCGCACAGGCGGCGATGTTCGACTCGACGATCGACCCAACCACGGCGTTCAGCACGCTGTTCATCGATGACGCGAACGTGAACGGCGGCGGCGATTCCAGCACGACTACGGCCATTGGTCCGCAGCGTAACCTTGACATCCCGACGGGTATGGGACCGCTCAACATCTCGTTTGAGGGCATCGGCCTCAACTTCCGGGGCGGCACGTCAACAAGCGAAGAGACCCTCACGATCACGATCGAATATCTGGGGGCGGACGGCGCCCTCGGCGGTGGCGACGATTTAGTCCTCGGCACCGAGACAGCAACCCTGGCCTTCACAAGCACAAACATCTACACGGCGATCTTCGACAACCCGATAACCGCGCTCATCGACGGCGTAGAAGACCGCTTCCGCTTCACCGTCACGTCGACCGGAAATATGCGATTCAAGCAGTGGGGCGCGATGGATTCACCATCCGGTCAGAACGGCATCAAGGTCAGCGCGGGCGGCACCGTGACGGTGGTGCCCGAGCCGTCGACCCTACTGCTGCTCGGCATGATGACCAGCCTTGGCTCGGCCGCGATGATGCGGAAGCGGCTCGGCTGAGGCGGCAACGATGATCGCCCCCTCCCGCCACGCGGGGCAGCGTGGCGGGGGGGCGTTCACGCGGCCCGCTCCAAAACGTGAACAGGAATGAAACCGTTAACGGCCAAGCGATAGCTGCGAACAGCATCGACTGGCAATTGGTCGACTGGCAACTGGTCGACTGGCAATTGAGTGACAGACCCAGCAGGGGACAGCATCCGATGACTCTTCTATCGATCCGCCGCCTTGCCGGCCGGCTGCTGCTTGGCACAGCCGTACTCGGCGTGCTGGCGGGCGCCGCCGGGGCGGCGACTTTTCAGGACGGCTACACAATCGGCTCGGGCCTGCTGGGCACGGACCTGATTGTCGACGCCGCGGACCACGCCGGCCTGGGCGGCGGCGACCTCCGCGCGAATGACACCGGCAACGGCGCCGGGTCCTACGGCTTCGCCGTGGTCTACGAGGACGCTTGGGACATCGGCACGCAGGTGGAGATCACCGGCATCGCGCTGCCGCTACGCAACCCCAACTCCGGCACTGCAAACAACACCAGCAACGGCACCTTCACGTTCTCGTTCTACGAGCTCTCTGGCGGGACCGACCCGAACGGCTGGGACGGCATCGACAACGGCGAAGTCGTCCTCGCCACCCGCGACGTCGAGTACACGCTTGCCGGGGTGCAGGACTCCGCGTACTTCTTCGGCCAAACCGTGCCCTGGGCCCTGTTCGATACGCCCATCACCTACACGGCGGCCAGCACGGGCTTCGCGGTGAGCGTTGACAGCACCGGCTCGATCCGGACGCGTAACGACCCCGGCCCCGAAGGCATCGACGGCAGGCAGGCGAACCTCTTCAACGGCAACCAGCCGGGGGCGGGCCATCAGTGGACGATCGCCGGCACGCCGATGTTTGTGCCGCCGCCGCCACCGCCGCCGACGCTGCTGGAGCGGCGTTTCGACGCCGCGGCCGACACCCCGGGCGACGCGTTCTGGAACGCCGAGCTGCCTTCGTTCGAGCGGTTCAACTTCGGTGCCGACACCTCGCCGGTGCCCGTGAATGACCCCGCCGTGCCCGGAATCACCCAGGCTTACGAGGTGGGCGGCAGCGGCGTTTCGAACATCTTCGAGTCGACCGTGAACGGCCAGCAGGCGGGCCGGCAGGACGCCACGTTCGAGATCTGGTTCCGGCCGGATGACCTGACCGGTGGCGACCAGATCATCTACGAGTTCGGCGGTGCCGGCTCGGGCGGCTACTTCAGCCTGCAGGGCGACCAGCTCAGCTTCTACGTAAACGGGGCGTTCTCTGACCGCACGCTCTCCACAACCCTGACCGACGCCGAGTGGACCCAGGTGGTGGGCGTTATCAACAACACGTTCGACCCGGTGAACGCGTCGCAGGACGACTTCATCTCGCTGTACGTCAACGGGCAGTTTGTTGGCGACACGCAGGCGAACCTGGCCGACTTCAACGACTGGGCGGGGGGCAACCAGGCCGGCCTGGGCCAGGACGGCCAGTCGATCGCCAACTTCGGCCCAATTGACAACACGATGGACGACAACCTGACCGTGAGCTTCCCGTTCGCCGGGCAGATCGCCATCTTCGAGTACACGGCCGCTGCCCTCACCTCGCCAGAGATCCAAGACCTATTCGACGCCGTGACTACGGCGCCGGAGGGGCTGGCGGGCGACTACAACGGCGACGGCATGGTCGATGGCGCCGACTACGCCTTCTTCCGCAACAACCTGGGGCAGGACGCTTCGGTGCTCTCCGACGGCAGCCGCGACCCCAACGCCACGGGCGTGATCGGCGCCGCCGATCTGGCGTTCCTGCTGCAGAACTTCGGCATGTCGAACCAGCCAGGCACGATTGCCGCGGCGCCGGAACCTTCAGCGGCCGTGCTGCTCGCGATTGCCTCCGCTTGCTGCCTACGCAGCCGGCGGCGGTGATCCATCGCCACGTGCCGAGGCACAGGCGGCGGCCGCCGAAATCGATGGCGACCGCCGCCAGGCCTTGAGCGGGGCTAGCGGTCATCGGCGCACGTGCGTCAGCTCAACGCTACGCGAGTGTCGCACGCACCGGGCACAAGCGGAACTGTAGAGGAAGCGGCGATCGGACAACACACCAATAGCAAGGCAACCTTGATGAACTTCTACGCCCAACTGGCGATCGCCGCGTCGGCGCTCTCGGTGCTAGCCGCCGGCCACGCGTACGCCCAAGGGCCCAACATCATCGTCATCATCGCCGACGACGCCGGCTGGGCGGACTTCGGCTTCCAAGACGCCGTGACCGGCGGCACGACCGTCATCCCGACGCCTAACCTCGACGCCCTGGCCGCCGGCGGCGTCACGTTCTCCAACGCCTACACGGCCAGCGTTTGCAGCCCGTCGCGGGCGATGATCACCACCGGCATGTACGGCGGGCGGTTCGGCTACGAGTCGAACATCGCTTCGGGCTCGGGGCAGATCGGCACGCAGCCCACGCAGGGCCTGCCTACGTCCATCACCACCGTCTGGGAGCACATGCAGGCGGCTGGGTATTCCACCGCCGCGGTGGGCAAGTGGCACATCGGCGCCCACACCAACAACACCTCGACCGGCCAGCTCGGCAACCGCCCGCAGAACCAGGGCGTCGAGAGCTTCGAGGGCATCATCGCGGGCTCGCGTGGCTACTTCGTCGGCGGCGCCACCGGCACGCAGGAACTGCGTAGCACCATCTCCGACGGCGCCGGCGGCAACGTCTCGGACGTCTCGCTAGAGAACCAGTTCAGCGGCCAGTACATCACCGATGTGTTCGGTCAGCTCTCGGTCGACTACATCGCCGACAACCACGACTCGGGGCAGCCGTTCTTCCTCTACTCGTCGTTCACGGCGCCCCACACCCCGCTTCAGGCGACCGCCGCCGACCTGAACGACCCCCGCCTGGCGGGCCTGACGGGCAACCGCCTCACGCAGGCGGCCATGCAGCTCGCGCTCGACCGCAATGTCGGACGGATCATGGACGCGCTGGACGACCCCACCGGGGACGGCAACCAAAGCGACAGCATCGCCGACAACACGCTGGTGGTCTTCCTCAACGACAACGGCGGCGACTGCTGCGACTCGAGCCCGAACGCCAGCCGCAACGGCCCGCTGCGCAACGGGAAGGGCTCGCAGTTCGAGGGCGGGCTGCGGATCCCGTTCATCATCTCCGGGGCCGGCGTTGACCCGTCGGCCGTCGGCACCGTGTACGACGCCCCGATCCACGCCATCGACATCGTGCCCACCGTGGTCGGCGCGGCGAGCGGCTCGTTCGGCCCCGGCGAGACCATCGACGGCGTCAACTTGCTGCCGTACATCAACGGCGACGTGCAGGGCGTGCCGCACGAGGCGCTCTACCTCCGCCGGGCCAACAACAACCAGTCGGCCGTCCGCGTTGGCGACTGGAAGCTGATCTACCGCGGCGTCGACGGCTTCTTCTCGCTGTACAACCTTGCGACCGACATCGGCGAGACCAACAACGTCGCGGCGCAGAACCCAGAGATCGTCGCGCAGCTGCAGCGGGTGATGACCGACTTTGATGTGCAGATGGACAAGGCCCGCTTCGACAACCGGGCCACCAACACGAATCAGTTCGACGAGTTCCGCTTCCGCGGCGACGCGTTCCCGGTGGCGTCGTGGTCGGCGGCCGGGGCCTGGAACAACAACCAGCAGCTCTCCACTGTCGCCACCCTCGCCGAGGGGGACGGCTACGCCAACGCGGTGCTCGTCTTCCAGAGCCGCGCCGCCGGGGCCTTCACCGCCACCAACGACCTGACGCGTGTCGGCGGCCTGGAGTTCATGGCCAACCAGATCCGCCTGATCGGCAGCGACGGCCCGGTGACCGGGGGCGGCGTCTCGACCATCGGCGGCCGCGGCGTGCTGCTGACCAAGAGCCTTTCGGGCGAGCTGCCGGTGCTGCGGCTCGACGCCATGCAGGCCGGCCCGCACAGCCAGGGTTTTGACATCGCGCTCGACATCAGCCTGTACGACGACCTGACCATCACGGGCGACGGCGACCAGTCTTTCGCTATCACCGGCAACCTGACGGAGTACCGGCCCGGCCGCAGCGTGACCAAGACCGGCTCGGCGGCGGTCAGCTTCGGCGGTGAGATCAGCCTGTCGGGCACGCTGGACATCCAGGCGGGCCTCGCCGAATTTACCGACGGCCGCGTGCGTGGCGACTTGCAGGCACGCAGCGGGGCGGTCATCCGCGTTGGCGGCCAGGGCATCGTGCCGGGCACCGGCAACACCGGCCCGCCGCCGCCGATTGTCACCACAGGCCTGCAGCTGAACTTCGACGCCGCGCTGGACACAAGCGGGGACGCTGTGTGGGGCGACGCCGCCGGCGGCGAAGACCCGCTCAGCTTCGCCGGTCCGGCGTCCAGCTCGCCGGTGGATACCGCCACGTTCCCGTCGCTGACGTCGGCCTACGCCATCCCGGTGTCTGGCGGCGCCATCGGGCTGAACCAGTACTTCGAGCAAGCCAGTCAGCGCAGCCAACGCGACGCCACCTTCGAGGTCGTGTTCAACGTCACCGACACCTCGGCAGGCGCCGACCAGGTGCTGCTGGAAGTGGGCGGCATGGACCGTGGCGTCGCGCTGGTGCTGAACAACGGCCAGTTGACTTTCAACGTTGACGGCAGCCAGTCCGACATCAACCTGACCACCACGCTCGCGGCTGGCTGGCACCACGCGATCGGCGTGATCGACCTCGACGGCGGCGGCGACTCGGTCATGCTTTACGTCAACAACCAGCTGGTGGGGTCGCTCACCGGGCAGACCATCGCCGACTGGGCGGGCGGCAACATCGCAGGCCTGGGCGACGGCGCCAATTCGGTGACGGGCGTGTCGTCCGGCACCGGGGCCGCCTACCACGGCGAGATCGCCATCGCCCGCTACTACGAATCGACCGCCTTCGGCGCCGCCCAGGTCGACCAGAACTTTCAGGCTCTGCTCTTCGAGCCGGGCGACCCCGGTTCGCCCGCGGTGACCCTGGCGATCGACGGCGGATTCTTGCTCGAAGCGGGCGCCCGGCTCGAGCTTGACCTCCGCACCACGGAGTCTTTCGACCGCGTCTCCGCAACCGGCGACGCGACCCTCGCGGGCGAGCTGTCCGTAGAGGCCTCGCCCGGCTTCGCCGCCACCGCTGGAGACGTGTACCAGGTCATCGCGGCCGAGGCCGTGGCCGGCGTGTTTGATGCGGTCGCCCTGCCTTCGCTGGGCGGCGGCCTGATGTGGCAGGTCGAGTACGCGGCGGACTCGGTGTCGCTCGTCGTCACCGTGGCAGGCGACTACAACGGAGACGGGGCGGTCGACGGCGCCGACTACGCCGTCTGGCGGGGCGCCCTGGGCCAAGCGGTGTCGCCGCTCACGGGCGCCGACGGCAACGGGGACGGCCAAGTGACGGCCGACGACCTCGACGTCTGGCTCGAAAACTTCGGCGTGGTGACGCCGGCCGCCAGCGTTGGCAGCGTCCCCGAGCCGGCCTGCTGCACGCTTTTGGTGCTCGCCGGCGTGGTTGCAGCCGGGTGCCGGCAGCCGCCCTCGAAGTAACAACCCACCGCGGCACGGCGGCGCCAAGTTGTCCGCCACGCGATGCCCACAATCCACGGACGATGGTGAGGGACCATGGTTGATTCTGTGCCCAACACGCACGGGCGGACCGCCGCGCGTTTTTGCCGGATTGTCGCATTGACGCTCGCGGCACTTTCCCTGGCGTCGCCGGCGGCGGCGCAGATCGAGCTGATCTTCGACTCGGAGAAAGCCGGCTGGGCGGGCAGCAGCGCGGCGGACGTGAACGCCTCGAACGCCAACTGGTACTACCACTGGTGGCACGTCACGCCAACGGAGGACGCGCAGGCGATCGGCGACTGGGTGCCGCTGGTCAAGTTTTCAAACAACTGGCAAGAGAAGCTCGACCTGATCGCTTCGTACGAGAATGTCGACACGCTGCTGGTGCTCAACGAGCCCGAGCGAGAGAACCAGTCGAACGTCTCCGTCAACGAGGCGATCTCGCTTTGGACCGCCGTGCAGGAAACCCTGCCCAACCACACGCTGGTCAGCCCCGGCGTCTCGGACGACCCCGCCGGCCGGGCGTGGCTGGCGGACTTTATGGGGCAGGTTGAGGCCCGCAACGCCAACGCCAACCCCAACGACGACCTGCGGGTCGACGCCATATCCATTCACTGGTACGGGGCCAGCACGCCCAACAACCCCGTGGGGGCGGCAAACAACTTCCTCAGCCGCGTCGACTTCTACTACCAGACCTACGACCGGCCGATCTGGGTCACCGAGTTCGCCATCCACGACTGGGGCGGCAATTACTCCGACGAAGCGATCGCAGAGGCCAACCGCATCTTCCTAGAACCCGTGAGACCGGAGCTAGAGTCGCGCGACTACGTAGAGCGGTATTCGTTCTACCAGTGGTTCAGCGACGCCTACCTGTTCGAGCAGGGCCCCGGGCCGCGGACGCCCACCGTCACCGGCGACGCGTACGTCGGCACGCTGCAGCCGGGCGACGTGTTTGACCTCGCCGGCCAGAGCCGCGGCAACGACGTCGTTTACTTCCGCGGCGGGACGCTCACCAACCAGGCGTCGGCGATGGCGCAGGCGGTGCGCGGCCTCGATGCGCTGGAGGGCTTCAGCACGATCGGCGGTGCCGAGGGCTGGGGCGTCGCCGCGCTGCCCGGCACGCCCGGCGAGGCCTTCGCCCGGGTACGAAGCGGCGCGACGATGCAGAAGACCGGCGCGGGCCGCGTCGTCTTCGCCAACGCTACCGCTACCGTGGACGGCACGCTGTCCGTGGCCGAGGGCACCCTGGCCATGGTGGGCGGCGTGCTCACCGGAGCCGGGGAAACACGCGTCGAGGCCGGCGGCGTGCTTGAGCTCAGCACCCAACGCGGCGGGGACGGGTTCCTAG
>JBCCQL010000032.1:0-14586 GCA_039024355.1 Planctomycetota bacterium | reverse complement strand
GTACGACGCCGTGGCGTTGCTCGCCCAGCACTTCGGTCCGGGCGATCAGGAACAGGCAGTAGTCCGTGCCCGCGCCGAAAAGGATCACCACGACAAAGATCTTGGTGGTGGTGAACACGCGGAGCTTGGACCACGCGTAGTCGTCCGGCCCGAAGTGCTGGGCGAGCAACGCCACGGCGTCGTACGCCACGAACATCGACATGCCGATCGTGGCCAGCGGGATCAGCACCAAAAGCGGCGCCCGGTAGATGACCAGCAGGCACGCCAGCACCAGCACAATGGTGGCCTGGTGCGTCGACTCGAGGCTGTCCAGCACCGCGGAGCGCATGTCGCCGCCGATGATGGCCGATCCGGTCAGCCCCACCCGCAGCCCGTCGGGCCGGCCGGGCTCGGCGGCGATCAACGCCAGCAGCCGCTCCCTAACGCCTATGTTGCCGAAGGCCATCAGGTCGTTGGTCAGCCGGACCACCACCAGCTCGGCGCGCTTGTCCGGCGCGAGCAGCATGCTGGAGACGATCTCGGTCTTCGCGTGCCAGACGTCCACCAGCGGCAGCGGCTCACTGGCGGCAAGAGTGGCTGCACTTGGCGGCGCGGCCGCCGAGCTGCCTTCGCCTTCGCCGGCGTCGCTGTATTCCTCGCCGTCGGCCGCGTTGTATTGGTCGGGTTTCAGGCCGGCCGACTGGTCGGCCTCCGCCGTGGGCGTGGCCTGGTCCACCGGCGGGCCTTCGTCCACCCGACGGCCCTGAGCCTCGATGTTGCGGGCCAGGTTGAGGGCGTACTGCCGGTCTTCGACCGTCAGCTTCTCGCCGCCGCGCTCGAAGATCAGCACGGCCTGGCTCTTGGCCTGCTCGTCGGGGAAGGCTTCGCGGAGCAGCCGGCTGGCCTGCAGGCTGAGCGACTCGCTGGGGAGGTGGTCGAGGTCGCCGTCCAGCGCGACGTCTTCCCACCGCGGCGCCAGCTGGTGCAGCCCGGCCGCCAGCAGCACCCAACCGATGAGCAGCAGCGGCCAGTAGACGTTGACCAGCCGGCGGAAGAAGGGGGCGAACATCAACGCGTGCCACGCTGCGGCGGGCGCAGCGTCTGTCGTTCTACAGGGCGAAAAAGAACCAAGCCGCGGGCCGCCGACGCAGGGCCCCGGCGTGCCGCGGATCTACCGAACAAACGCCCAGCTCCGCCACGCGTGTGCCGCCTCAAGGTATCCCGCCGGCCAACGGGCAACAACACCAAGCCGGCGGCAAAGCCCGCACCCGGCAGCCGCCGCAGCTTTTGGGCCGCCCCCCGCCGTGCGTGCTGGGGCTGGCAACACGCGTGTTTGCCATTCCGGAGTGCTCACCCCGCCGGCGCCGCGGCGACCACCGGCGGCAGGCCCAGCTTGTAACGCACCTCCTCGTTGACCGCCGGGATCGTCTGCATGCCGTCGATCTCGATCACCAGCTCTTTCTGCGAGAAGAGCTCCAGGATGGGCTCGGTCTGGCTGTGGTAGTCCGCGATCCGCGACCGGATGGCTTCCTCAAAGTCATCGGGCCGGGCCACCAGCTTGCCGCTGCAGACGTCGCACACGTTCTCTACCTCCGGCCGGTGCTGGATGAGGTTGTAGTCCAGCCCGCACTCGCCGCAGAGCCTTCGGGCGAGCACACGCTGCATCACCACCTCGTCGGTCACGTGCAGCAGCAGCACGGCGTTGATGTCGTAGCTTTCCAGGAAGAACTCTGCCTGTACGCGGTTGCGGGGGAAGCCGTCCAGGACGAAGCCGTAGTTCCAGTCGTGCTCGTCCAGGCGTGTGCGGACGACGTCGTCGACAATCTCGTCGGGCACCAGCCGGCCGGCGTTGACGATCCGCTTGATCCGCGCGGCCAGCTTGGTGCGGGTCTGGATGTGCCAGCGGAACATGTCGCCGACGCTGATGTGCGTGAGGTCGTACTGCTCGGCCAGCAGCGTGGCCTGGGTGCCCTTGCCGCAGCCGGGCGCGCCGGTGATGACGTACTTTCGCATGGCGTGCTCTCGGGCCAGAAGTCACGGGTCATTATGCCTAAGCGCCGCCCGCGGCACAGCGGGCGGCGGCCGCGGCCGCCGGCAGAAACGGCGGGCAGGTTGCCGCGGTTGTGCCGCCGGCGCCGATTAGCACGGCCGCCGTGCACCGGCGCCGCGTGCCGGATGAGCTAGCCTTGCGATGCCGCGATCTGCGGCACCGGCAACCCCACCCGCGCACGCGCAATGCCCACACCCACCCAACGCGACCTGCTAACCGCCCCCGCCAACACGCCGGAGGGCGATCTGCTCTCCCGCCTGCGCGACGCGGAGCGGGCGATCCAAGACTGCCTGGCCGACTACGCGTCGGCGGGAGAGGCGGCCCCGGCCGACGCGGGCGACGCCGATCTGCTCGAGCTCTCGGTCGTGATGCCCTGCCTGAACGAGGCGGACACGCTCGGCGTGTGCATCGAGAAGGCCCAGCGGGCGATGCGCGAAGCGAACATCCGCGGCGAGGTGGTCGTCGCCGACAACGGCAGCACCGACGCGTCGATCGACATCGCCAACAGCCTGGGCGCCCGCGTCGTCCGCGTGCGTGACCGGGGCTACGGAGCCGCGCTGATGGGCGGCATCGAGGCCTCGCGGGGCCGGTACGTCATCATGGGCGACGCCGACGACAGCTACGACTTCCTGGAGATCCCGAAGTTCGTCGAGCGGCTCCGCGCGGGCCACGCCCTGGTGCAGGGCTGCCGGCTGCCGTGGGGCGGCGGCACCGTCAAGCCGGGCGCCATGCCCGCCCTGCACCGCTGGTGGGGCAACCCCATGTTTACGCTGATGGTCCGGCGGATGTTCGGCGCCCCCATCCACGACGTCTACTGCGGCCTGCGTGGCTTCACCCGCGAGCTGTACGACCGGCTCGATCAGCGGTGCACGGGCATGGAGTTCGCCACAGAAATGATCATCAAGAGCAGCCTGTTCGGCGTCGACATCGCCGAGGTGCCCACCACGCTGCACCCCGACGGCCGCAAGACGCATGCGCCGCACCTGCGGACCTTCCGCGACGGCTGGCGGACGCTGCGGTTTTTCCTGATGTACAGCCCCAAGTGGCTGTTCGCCGTGCCGGGCGCGTTGCTCTGCTGGTTGGGGGCGATGGGCTACGCGCTGGCCATGCCCGGCGTGACGCTGGCCGGCGTGAACCTCGACGCCCACACGCTGCTAGTCGCCAGCCTGGCGATTCTGCTGGGCTACCAAGCGCTGCAGTTCGGCGCCTTCGCCAAGACGTTTGCCGTCAGCGAAGGGCTGCTGCCCGAGAGCGGCGCCATGCGCGCCTTCCGCAGGGACGTGACGCTGGAGCGCTGCCTGATGGCCGGCGCCGCGGCGGCGGGCGCAGCCGGCGTGCTGCTGGGCGGGGCGGTCTGGCAGTGGCGGGCCGCCGGGTTCGGGCCGCTGGACTACGCCACCACCATGCGATGGGTCATCCCCGGCGTGACGCTGGCGGCCCTGGGCGGCCAGACCATCTTCTCCGGCTTCTTCCTCAGCATCCTCCGCATGGCCCGCCGATAAACGGGCCACCCCCCGCACACAAACCAAGCCGGCGGCAGCCCCCATGACCACCCCATTCTCCCCCGCGCTGCGTGGCGTCGAACTGGTGCATCAGCGGCACGTCGCCGGCCGCCGCGCCCGCGTGCTCAGCCAGCACCTGGCCGGCATCATCCCGGCCGACGCACGGGTGCTGGACGTCGGCTGCGGCGATGGACAGATCGCCTGGATGACCGGCCGGCTGCGGCCCGACGTTACGGTGCGTGGCGTTGATGTTTTGGTGCGGCCAGAAACGCACATCCCTGTTGATCCGTACGACGGCCAAACGCTGCCCCACGCCGACAACGCGTGCGACGTTGTCACGCTGATCGACGTGCTGCACCACTGCGACGACCCGATGGCCGTGCTCGCCGAGGCCACGCGCGTCGCCCGCCGGTGCGTGGTGGTGAAAGACCACCTGCGGCAGGGCCTGGCCGGCGGGGCGACGCTCCGCTTCATGGACTGGGTGGGCAACCACCGGCACGGCGTCCGCCTGCCGTACAACTACCTGAGCCCTGACCAGTGGCAGGCGGGCTTCGACCGGCTTGGCCTGCGTGTCGAGGCGTGGCACGGCCGGCTCGGCCTGTACACGCCGCCCGCGGGGCTGCTGTTCGACCGCTCGCTGCACTTCCTCGCGCGGGTGTCAAAATCGCTGGCCGAAGACGACCGGAAAGGCGCCGGGCGATGAAGCACCTCCGGCGCCTGTGCCGCGCGGCGCCGCCGTGGGCGGTGCTGCTGACCATCGCCGCGTTGGCGGCCGGCATCAACGCGGTGCTGGTCTCGCTCAACCCGCCCGTGCCCCGCGTCCACGACGAGTTCAGCTACCTGCTGGCGGCCGATACGTTCGCCTCGGGCCGGCTGACCAACCCCACGCACACGCACTGGCCTCACTTCGAGACCATGCACGTCATCCAGAAGCCGAGCTACCAGGCGAAGTACCCGCCGGGCCAGGCCGTGCTGCTCGCCGCCGGGCAGCGGCTGCTGGGCGACCCGATCGCCGGCGTCTGCCTGGCGACCGGCCTGTGCGCGGCGGCCAGCGTCTGGATGCTGCGGGCGTTTGCGCCGCCCGTGTGGGCCGCGATCGGCGGGCTGCTGGTGGCGCTGCACGCGGGCATCCAGCTGCAGTGGGGCATGTGCTTCTGGGGCGGCGCCTTGGCCATGGCGGCCGGCTCGCTGGTGGTTGGCGGGGCCGCCCGGCTTGCCCGGCGTCACGCACCCCTCGCCGGCGCGGCGTCGGCGTTCGCCGCCGGGGCGGTAGGCTTGGCGGTTACGCGGCCGTTCGAGGGCTTCATCAGCGTGTGCATGGCCGCGGTGGTTGTCGCCGGCGTGTGGATAACGCGTGGCGGGCCGACCTGGCGGGCGGTTGCCGTGGGCGTGATCGCCCCGGCGGGGCTGATCGGCGCCGTGGGCCTGGGCCTGATCGGCACTTACAACGCCGCTGTGACCGGCACGCCGCTCAAGATGCCCTACATGGTCTACGAGCGCGACTACGGCGTCACGCCCATCTTCGTCTGGCAGCAGCCCAACCTAGAGCAGCGGTACCTCAACCCGGTGCTGGAGCGGTTCAACTACGCCGCCGCGATGTGGAGCTACCGGCAGCAGCAAACCTGGCAGGGGCTGCTGACCATGAAGACGTGGTTCTCGCGGTGCGTGCTGGAGTTCTTCTTTCAGGCGCCGGTCGCACTCGCGTTGCTAGCCGCTGGCTGGGTGCGACGGCGGTGGCTGCTGCCGTGGCTGGCGGTCGCCCTCACCACCTGGGCAGCTGCCTGCATGACCGTCTGGATGTTCCCGCACTACCTGGCGCCGGTAGCGCCGGTGCTGCTGCTGCTCACGGTTACCGGGCTGCGAACCTTCCGCACGCTCGAGCGGCGGCTGCCGCCCGGGCGCCGGTGGCTCACGCCCACGCTGCTTGCCGCGCAGGCCGCCCTGTTTGCCGCCGCCGCGTACGATCAGGTCGACGCGTCACGCACCACCTGGGCCCACGGCCGGCACGCGTTTGAGCAGCAGCTGCTCAGCACGCCGGGCGAAGACCTGGTGATGGTCCGGTACCGGCCCGACCACAACGTGCACGACGAGTGGGTGTACAACCGGGCCGACATCGACAACGCACCCGTCGTGTGGGCACGCGAGCTGAACGCCGAGAGCGACTGCCGGCTGATCGACTACTTCGCCGGCAGGCGTGTTTGGCTGATGCTGGCCGACGAGCGGCCGCTGCGGCTGATGCCCTACCCGGGGCCGCCACGCGAAGCGCCTTCGCCCGATGCGGCGACCGGACCTTCGCGGGGCCTGGCCACGGCGGGCGCCGGCCTAGGCCGCGCGGCGGAGTGACCGCCAGCGGTCGACAAACGCTTGGTAGTCCGCCGGCGTGTCGATGCCGGGCGCCGCGCTGGCGACCTGCCCCACCAAGATCGCCTCGCCCGCTTCGAGCACGCGCAGCTGCTCCAGCTTCTCGGCCTGCTCCAGCGGCGAGGGCGGCATCGCCGCGAGCTTCAGCAGAAACTCGCGGCGGTAGGCGTACAGGCCGATGTGCTGGAACCGCTTGATGGGCGCCCCGCTCAGGCCGTGCCGCAGCGTGTCGCGGATGTAGGGGATCGGGCTGCGGCTGAAGTACAACGCCCGGCCCGCGGCGTCGAACACCACCTTCACGTTCGACGGGTCCGCCACACGACGCGGATCGAGGATCGGCGTGGCGAGCGTGGCCATCGCCGCGTCCGGCCGGCGCTCGAGCAGGGCGATCACCTGGTCGATGGCCGCCGGGTCGAGCTCTGGCTCGTCCCCCTGCAGGTTCACGACGATGTCGAACTCGGGCCGCTGGCGGGCAACCTCAGCCACCCGGTCCGTGCCACTCGCGCAGTCGGGCGAGGTCTCTACCGCTGTGCCGCCGGCTGCCTCGACCGCTTGGCGGATCTCTGGGTGGTCGGTCGCGACGAACACGGCCGACGGCTTGGCGGCGCCGCAGGCCGCCTCGTACGTGTGCTGCACCAGCGGCCTGCCGGTCTCTGCCAGCAGCATCTTGCCGGGCAGGCGGGTCGAGGCGAACCGGGCGGGGATGACAACGCAGCTCTTCATGCCGGCCTCCTTGCTGGCGTGCTCCGCGGGTTACGGGCGGCCTATTTTGCGGACGGGCCGAATCGCCGCCAGACCAGTCCCGCCGTGCAGCTTGCTAAGGCCGGGGCGAAACCCAATTCGGCGGCCCGCCCACGCGGGCCGCGGCCGCTGGCGCCGCGTGGGCGTGCCGCGTGGTAGTGCCGGTGGTTCGGCCCGCGGCTTCGGCGTACAATCCCCCACTTACGCGGCAGGCAAACGCCCCAAAAGACGGCTAGCAACATGTGCGGCATCGTTGGATACATCGGCCCCAGGCACGCCGTCGATTTTTTGCTGGAGGGGCTCCGCCGGCTGGAGTACCGCGGCTACGACAGCTCCGGCGTTGTCACCATGGAGCGCGACGGGCTGTGCGTCACCAAGACCGCCGGCCGGATTGACGACCTCTCCGCCACGCTGCAGGGGCAGACGCACCTGGGCTCGCTGGGCGTCGGCCACACGCGGTGGGCCACCCACGGTCCGGCGACCGACGAGAACGCCCACCCGCACCTGGGCGGCGACCGCGAGCTGGCGCTGGTGCACAACGGCGTCATCGAGAACTACCAAGAGCTCAAGCAAGAGCTCATCGACCAGGGCTACGCCTTCCACACGGCGACCGACAGCGAGGTGGTCGCCCACCTGATCGCCCGCGAGCTCCGCACGCTAATGGGCGCCGAGTTGGAACCCGCCGCCGGCGCCGCGGCGGACCCGCACGCCCCGCTGGTGGCCGCCGTGCAGGCCGCCGCCGCCAAGCTGCGTGGCACGTACGGCCTGGCCGTGGTGTTCCGCGACTGGCCCGACGTGATGATCGCCGCCCGGCTGGGCAGCCCGCTGGTCATTGGCATCGGCGAGGGCGAGCACTTCATCGCCAGCGACGGCTCGCCCCTGGTGGGCCACACGGACAAGATCGTCTACCTAGCCGACCACGAGCTGGCGGTGGTCACCGCCGACTCGATCCGCGTGCTCAGCCGCGACGAGGGGCCCGTGCGGCACGACGTGCAGCGGCTCGAGATCGAGTCCAGCCAGGTCGAGCTGGGCGGCTACCCCCACTACATGCTCAAGGAGATTTTTGAGCAGCCCGAGACCATCCGCAACGCCATGCGTGGCCGCCTGGACACGGACGAGGCTACGGCCGTCTTCGGCGGGCTTAACCTCTCGGCCCAGCAGCTCCGCGCGGTCGACCGGCTGGTGCTCACCGCGTGCGGCACCAGCTGGCACTCGGCGTTGGTGGCCGAGTACATGATCGAGGCCTTCGCCCGCATCCCGGTTGAAGTCGAGTACGCCAGCGAGCTGCGCTACCGCAACCCGCCGCTCTCGCCGCAGACGCTGCTGTTCGCCATCACCCAGTCCGGCGAGACGATCGACACGCTGGCCGCCATGCGGGAGATGAAGCGGAAGGGCCACCCCACGCTGTCCATCTGCAACGTCGTGGGCAGCACCATCGCCCGCGAGGCCGACGGCGGCATCTACCTGTACGCGGGGCCAGAGATCGGCGTCGCGTCGACCAAGGCGTTCACCTCGCAGTGCGTGGTGCTATCGCTGCTCGCCCTGTACCTGGGCCGGATCCGGCACCTCAGCTTCGAGGCGGGGCAGCGCATCATCGAAGAGCTCCAGGCCCTGCCCGAGCAGGTGGAGCAGGCCCTCGAAACCAACAACGACTGCCGCCGCATCGCCGCCAAGTACTCCGGCTGCGACAACTTCTTGTACCTGGGCCGGCAGTACAACTTCCCGGTCGCTCTGGAGGGCGCGCTGAAGCTCAAGGAGATCAGCTACATCCACGCCGAGGGCTACCCCGCCGCGGAGATGAAACACGGGCCCATCGCCCTGGTCGACGAGCACACGCCCAGCGTCTTCATCGTGCCGCAGGGTGCGGTGTACGACAAAGTCATCTCGAACATGGAAGAGATCAAAGCCCGCGGCGGGCCGGTTATCGCCGTGGTCGACGAGCAGGACCAGCGCGCCGCGAACATCGCCGACGACCTGATCCGCGTCCCCTCGGTTGCCGACTTCGCCCAGCCGATTGTCACGGCCATCCCGCTGCAGCTGCTGGCCTACCACATCGCGGTGCTACGCGGGTGCGACGTCGACAAGCCCCGCAACCTGGCCAAGAGCGTGACCGTCGAGTAGGCGGGCGTGCTTTGGGTCACGCCGGCCCGCCGGCTGCCTATCGCCCGAAGGTGTGCCAGTACAGCAGCAGGGCGATGGTCTTGGCGTCTTCGATCTCGCCGCGGCGGACCATCTCAATCGCCTCGCCGGCGGGCACAACCAGGTTCTCGATCTCTTCTCCCGGCTCGCGGCGGGGCGGGCCGGCGGTCAGGCCCTCGGCCAAGAAGCAGTGCATGCGTTCGCTGAGGATGCCCGGCGACATGAAAAAGCCTGGCAGCTCGGTCAGGCGGCCCGCCGTGTAGCCCGTCTCTTCGGTCAGCTCGCGGCGGGCGGTGTCGGTGGGCGGTTCGGGGGGTTCGAGCGTCCCGGCAGGCAGTTCTACCAGCGTGCGCCCCGCCGCCACGCGGCGGTTCTTGATCAGCACCACGCGGTCACCGGCGGCGCCGGGGCCGCCCGCCAGCAGCGGCAGGATGACGGCCGCTCCGGGGTGCTCGACATACTGCCGGCGGCGGGCGCCGGCGCCCTGCCCCGCGGCCCCTTCTACGGCGGTCTCCACAACGCGGAAACGTTCGGTTTGCAGCAGCAGTTTTGAGTCCACGCGGCGTGCCTGATAGCGGAGTGAAAGGAGCCCGGCGGCCTCAGCCTTCGCGGCGGTCGCAAGGAAGTTTGCCGCCTTGCCGGGGCAGTGATACCATACGAACGTTGCGGCGGCTGGCCGGGTCCGGTCCGCCCCCGGCTCGCGTTGGGGGCCGGAAAGACCTACGGCTGAGTCACGCGTCGGGCGAGACCAGGACGTCGAAGACTGATGGCAGCCTCTTACGGACATCGCCCCGCGGGGCATCGCTGGTCGATCGGCTTCGGCACGTGGCTGGGCGTGCAGGTGCGGCTGCACGTGCTGATGCTGCTGTTCATCGCCCTAGCGGTGGGCATCACGCTAGAAGACGGCTGGCAGTCCGGCGTGCTGCCGGTGGCCGTGCTGCTGGTCAGCGTCCTGCTGCACGAGGCGGCGCACACCGTGGCCGCCCTGCGGCTGGGCGGCCGGGTAGACGCGGTGGTGGTCGCCCCGATGGGCGGGCTGCATTCGCCGAAGGTGCCCGACGAGCCAGAGCCGCAGCTCTTCGTCGCCCTGGTTGGCCCGATGACCAACCTGGCGGTCGTCATCCTCGCGGTGTTTGGCCTGCTGTCGCAGCAGGTGACTTCGGACCAGCTCCTGCCGCTGTTCAACCCGGTGAGCCCGCTGGGTCTGATGGACGGGCCGGCGCCGACCATCGCGCTGAAGCAGGTGCTGTGGATCAACTGGACGCTGCTGCTGCTCAACGCGTTGCCGGTGTTCCCCTTCGACGGCGGGCCGGCCCTGCGTTCGGCGTTGTGGCCGATTGTCGGCCGGCGGACCGCGGCGGTCTTCACCGCCCACCTCGGTCAGGGGGCCGCCGCCGCGCTGGGCCTGCTGGCGCTGCTGAGCGACACGGACGATCCGGCGGCCGCCGTGCCGCTG
Organism: Planctomycetota bacterium; assembly: GCA_039024355.1. Classification (GTDB taxonomy): domain Bacteria; phylum Planctomycetota; class Planctomycetia; order Pirellulales; family Lacipirellulaceae; genus JBCCQL01. Next base: position 4,358 of record JBCCQL010000032.1, on the reverse strand, counting down.
TGGGCGCCGCTGGTGGCGTTGTCGGTCTTCGTCTTCTTCAGCGCCCGCCGCGACCTGCTGCTGTCGCACCTGTACGACGCCGACGCCGCCGCCCCCGTGCGGTACTCGCGTGCGCCGCAAGCCGGCGAAGCCCGGCCTTCGCCCTGGGCCGACGACGACCACGGCAAGGTGCTGGTGGAACACACGGGCGACGCGAAGCGTGAGCTCCACAGCGAGCGGCGTGAAGCGGACGAAGCGTCCGAGGACGCCCGGGTAGACGACATCCTCGCCCGCCTGCACGACACCGGGTTCGACCAGCTCTCGCCGGAAGACCGCGCGGTGCTGCAGCGTGCGAGCCGGCGTTACCGCCAGCGGCAGCAGTAGCCGCCGCCTCGGCGAGGGCTCTCTCTTCCGCCCGCACAATCGGCGCCGCCGCACCAGGCGGACGTTTTGTTCGGGCCGCACCGGCGTGGCGGCTTCGTCGGAAAGCGGCGGTGCGTTTCTAGGCGGTATGTTTGGGGGCGAAATTATGCGCCCCGAACCTCTCCCCGCCACGGCGTCCCGTGCCCGCCAGCACCCCGGCAATCGACCCCACCGCACAGCCTGCCGGCACACCGCCCGCGGCACGGAACGCTGCGCACTGGGCGCCCGGCGACGGGGCGAACGCGGCCCGCGTGGCCGACGCGGTCGCCAGGCTCGACCGGGTCTTCCGCCAGTCGTTCTCGGTGATCGACCTCGGCGCGGGGCGGCTGGAACGCGTCTCCTCGGACTGGCTCGGCGGCGATCTTTTCTCTCGGCTGCCGTTGTGTGAGCAGGTCGCCCAGCGTGGCGAGGTCGAGGTCATCGAAGACTGCGCGCCGCTGCTGGTGCTGGCGGTCCCGCTGCACGTGGACGGCGAGAAGAGCGAGTTCCTAGCGGTATCGACCTTCCTGACGCAGCCCGTGGCCGAGCCGCGCGACATCGCCGCCGCCGCCCGGGTGCTGGGCGTCGACGCCGATCACGCCCTGGTGTGGAGCCGGGGCCGGGCGCCGTGGCCGCCGCACGCCGTGATCGAGCTGGCCAAGGCGTGGCTGCAGAACGAGGCCGGCGCCCAAGAGCAGGCCCAGCTACGCGACCAGCTGACGGACGTCTCCTCGCACCTGCTCAGCACGTTCGAGGAGCTCAGCATGCTCCACCGGCTGACCGAGCGGCTGTCGCTCAGCAGCAGCGAGACGGAGCTCTGCTCGCTGTCGCTGCAGTGGCTGGCGGACATCGTGCCGGCCGAGAGCCTAGCGATCCTGCTGCAGCCCTCGGAGTCGCTGCACGGCGGGCAGGAGCGGCCCACCACGGAGGTGCTCACCACGGGCAAGCCGCCGCTGGAGGAGGACGAGTACGGCCGCTTCGTCGAGCTCCTCGGCCCCGAGGCGCCCAACCGCTGCCTGGTGCTCAACCGCGACCGGACCGACTCGCCCACCTGGTGCTACCCGGCGGTGCGGGAGCTGATCTCGGTGCCCATCCGCGCCGGCAGCCGGCAGCTAGGCTGGATGCTGGCCCTGAACTTCCGGCCGGGCGGCGGCGCCGACACCGAGTTCGGCACGATCGAGGCCAGCCTGCTCTCCAGCGTGGCGGCCATCCTGGGCGTGCACTCGGGCAACACCGGGCTGTACCGCGAGCAGAGCGAGTTCTTCGAGAGCGTCATCCGCGCGCTCAGCTCGTCGATCGACGCTAAGGACCCGTACACCTGCGGCCACAGCGACCGCGTGGCGCGGATCTCGGTCTGCCTGGCCCGGGAGCTCGGCTGCCCGCCGGACGACCTCAACACCATCTACCTGTCTGGCCTGCTGCACGACATCGGCAAGATCGGCATCGACGACAACGTGCTGCGCAAGCCGGGCAAGCTAACCACCGAAGAGTACGAGCACATCAAGACGCACCCGGAGCTGGGCTACCGGATCTTGGCCGGCGTCAAGCAGCTGGACAAGGTGCTGCCCGTGGTGCTGCACCACCACGAGGCGTGGGACGGCAGCGGCTACCCGATGGGGCTGGTGGGCGAGGAGTGCCCGGAGCTGGCCAGGATCGTGGCGGTGGCCGACTCGATCGACGCGATGGGCAGCGACCGGCCGTACCGCAAGGGCATGCCCGCCGAGAAGCTCGACGAGATCCTCCGCGCGGGCGCCGGCCGGCAGTGGGACGCACGCGTTGTCGATGCGTTCTTCACTGCCCGCGAGGAGGTGCGCCAGATCGCCGCAACCGAGCGGGCGTCGCTGGCGCTGGACGTGCAGGAGTGGGCCGAGGCGCCCGCCGTCGGAGCAGAAACGGAAACCGAAGAAACCGCGGCGGCCCAGCCCGCGCCGCCCGCCGTGGCCTCGAGCGCACCCGTTGCGAGCGGTGCGGCCCAAGACAAGCCCTCAGACGCGGCCTCAGACGCGGCCCCAAATGCAACCGGCGATGCTGCTGGCCGCGGTTAGCCGATTGGCGGCACGGCCGCGGGCGCCCAACCGGCCCGGACCTCGCCCGCTTCCCCGCCCGGCGCTGAGAGCACGCACCCCGCGGCCGCGAACTCTCGCCGAGCGTACGCCAGGGCCACGCACCCGCCGCCCGACGCGTCGGCCGCCACGGTTGTCACGCGGGCGGCGTCGCGTCCGTCGGCCTGAAGCGTATCGCCGGCGCTCAGCGTCGGGGCGCCCGCGAAGCTGACGCCGACCATCAGCTTGGCGACACGCCCCAGGGCGTCGATCCGCGCAACCGTCTCCTGGCCCAGGTAGCAGCCCTTGTTGAAGTTGATGATCGCCGCGTCGCGGTTGAGCTCTTGCGGCAGGTTGCCCTCATCGACATCAACACCGTCTAGCGGGAAGCCCGTCGGGACGCGGAGCGTGTCGAACTCCCCCGCGCCCAGCGGCGTGCCCCACCCGCCCGAGGCCGGATCGACGCACAGCCGGCAGCCCAGCACCGGCAGGTCGAAGCCGGGCGGCCCGTCGCCGTCGGCGCCCCAAACCAGGACGGGCTGCGGGTCGGCATCGACCGTTAGGGTGAGGTCCTCGCGGATGTGGTACCGGTCGAGGTGCGTGTGCAGCTGGGCGGCCCGGCCCGACGTGACCACGACGAAGAAGCCCTCTTCGCGCGGCCGGCACACCACGGCGTGGGCGATCGACCTCGCCTTGACGTTGGTGAACAACGCCTCGTGCGCAGCGCCCACGGCCAAGCCCTGGACGTGGTTGGTCGACATGTTGTGCAAGAAGGCCGCCGCGTCGGGGCCCTCCGCACGCAGCACCGACCACCCGGGCGTGTAGTGGCGCCTAGCCGGTGGGGCGTCTGCGTCGGCGTCGGCGTTGATGTCCGCTTCGGGGGTTGAGTCGGTCATGCGTAACCCGTCTGTTCGCGGCGGGGCGCCAGAGCGCCCCCGCGGGGTGCCCGCGGCTACAGCCGCGATGGCTGCCCGGCGGCGTCCATCGCCACGTGCTGCGCGCCCTCCACGACGACGCGGTTGGGCCGCCGCTCGGCGAGGCGCGCGAGCTCACGCTCGTTGGCCACCGGCGCCAGGCCGACCTCTTCGACCCAGTCTGGGTCCAGGCCGCTCATCAGGTACACCGGGCCACGCTGCCGAGCCTCGATCAGCTGCCCCGTGAGCGCCGCGTCGGGCGAATCGTCCCCCTCCAGGGCGGGCCACGCCTCGTCCGCGTCGGCCAGCGAGAGCAGCTCCGCGTAGCGCTCGGGCAGCGTGTCGGTCAGCTCGGTACAGATCGCTACCGCGCCGTCGGGCCCAAGCAGCGGCGCCGCCACGGCCAACGCCTTGCCGACGTTCGCCCAAGTCTGTTCGCGTGCGTCGCCGGTCAGCGAGGCGATGACCAGCTCTGCCTGGCCGGCGGCTTGCCCGGGGGCCTGCCGTCGCCACGCGTCTTGCACCAGCGGGCCGAGCTCGTCGCCTACCTGGTCGGCGGGGCCCGCGGCGATGCGTTGCACACCGCCCGCGGCGCTCGGCGCCACGTGCAGCACAAGCGTCACGCCCAGCAGCCAGCCGGCCTCGTCGGCGGCGGTGGCGAAGCGGCTGGCCTCGCCCGTGCTGGTGCGTGCCGACACATCGAACGACGAGGCGGCCGCAGGCTCCTGCTGGCGGGCCGCCACGCCCGAAAACTCCGGGAAGAAGCCGTGGAAGACGCCGGCCGCGTGGCCGCTGGTGGTCGCGTGCGCGCAGGTCACCGGCAGCGCTACGTCGGCCTGCACCAGCAACCGGTTGAGCAGCAGCGGCTGCTCGGCGTGCGTCGCCCCGGCGTAGCACAGCTGCTGCTCGTCTGTGGGGTCGTGCGTGACGAACGCAACGCCCTTGGCCCTCCACGCGTCGAGCTCGGTGAGCAGGTGCTGGGTGTCGCCCGCGTCGCTGGCCAGCACCGTGATGCGTGGCG